>CBFDCL010000051.1:0-15251 GCA_965603295.1 uncultured bacterium
ACATCGAGATGATGAAGGTCATCGGGTACTGTAAGGGTATCGAAAACTACTCCCGACACCTCACGGGAAGGGAGCCGGGTGAGGCACCGCCGACCCTCCTTGATTATCTCCCCGAGGATGCCCTCCTCATTCTGGACGAGAGCCACCAGACGGTTCCACAGGTCCGGGCCATGTTCAACGGGGACCGAAACAGGAAAGTCAGTCTGGTGGAATATGGTTTCCGGCTCCCTTCCGCCTTCGATAACCGGCCCCTGAACTTTGACGAGTTCGAAAATTTCGGACAACAGAGGATCTTCGTTTCGGCCACGCCTGGTCCCTATGAAATGGCCAGGACGGGCGGAGAAGTGGTTGAACAGGTGATCCGTCCCACGGGTCTTGTTGACCCCGAGGTGCTCATCCGCCCAGCCAAACACCAGGTTGACGACCTTCTTTCCGAGATCCGGGAAACCACATCCAGGGGCAGCCGCGTAATGGTTACAACCCTGACCAAGAGGATGGCGGAGGACCTGACCTCCTACCTTGATGAGCTCGGGATCAGGGTCCGGTACCTTCACTCGGACATCGAAACCCTCGAGAGGGTTCAGATCGTGAGGGACCTGAGGCTGGGAGTGTTCGATGTTCTGGTGGGCATCAACCTCCTCAGAGAAGGGCTGGATATCCCCGAGGTGGCCCTTGTTGCCGTTATGGACGCTGATCGTGAAGGGTTTCTGAGATCCGGCACATCGCTGATCCAGACAATGGGAAGGGCTGCGAGGAACGTTGACGGCAAAGCTGTCCTTTACGCCGACGTCATGACCAATTCCATAAAGAGAGCGATGGAAGAAACGTCAAGGAGGCGGGTGCTCCAGCAGGAATATAACCAGGAACATGGATTGACCCCCGAAAGTATTCGAACCCGCATTCACGATGTTCTCTCCTCCATGGAAGAGGGGGATTATGTTGATCTGACGGGCGATGATTCCCTCCCTGCAGTGGATCTGGAGGCTACGGTTACGCAGCTTGAAAAAGAGATGAAGGCCGCCGCGGTCGATCTGGAGTTCGAGCGGGCCGCCGAGCTGAGGGACCGCATCCGGGAAATTCAGGAAAGACAGATGAAAGTGGGAACGCCCGGGCAGAGAAAAGGGGGCAACGCAGCAAGGGAAAATAGCCCACGGGGTGGAAAGTCGACGCGGGGAAAAAGAGGGCAAAGAAAGCGATGAGACCCTGGGTCCTCGAACAGGTGAAACACATCCCATCCTCGCCGGGGGTTTACGTTTTCCGCGATCCTGATGGCGGGGTGCTTTATGTTGGAAAGGCGAAAGACCTGAAAAAAAGGGTCCGGCAGTACTTCACGGGAAAACGGGTTGGGAGGGCCTCCCTGTTCGTTCCCCTCATCGACTCGGTTCAGACCATTGTCTCCGGATCCGAAAAGGAGGCCCTTCTCCTGGAAAACACCCTTATCAAGAGGCACCGCCCGACCTTCAACGTGGACCTTAAGGATGACAAAAGCTATCCCTTCTTCCGGATAACTGTTGGAGAGGAGTTTCCCCGGCTTGAGGTGACCAGAAGAGTCGAGGGTGATGGCAGTCTTTATTTTGGACCCTTCAGTGACGCGGGTGCCGCACGAAAAACGGCGGCGTGGCTGGAGCGCGCCTTTCCCCTGAGGCGCTGCCGGCAAAAGAAACCGGGGGGACGGGGAAGGCCGGGTCGCCCCTGCATGGACTATCAGATGGGACGATGCCCGGGACCCTGCTCCGGGGAGGCCGACCGGGAGGCCTACGGAGGGATCGTCGATGAACTCGTTGCCTTTCTGAAAGGGGGAGGACGAAAAGTGGTCCGTGATCTTGCCGGGAGGATGGAGGCAGCATCCCGAGAAATGAGATTTGAGGAAGCCGCATTGCTCAGGGACCGGATCCGCGCCATTGAGGCGGTCCTTGAAAAACAGGACGTGGTGGGCACCAAGGCCGACAACCTTGATGTCCTGGGATACGCCCACTCGGACGGCATTCTCGTTCTGACCTGCCTTTTCATCCGGTCAGGTCTCCTGGTGGGACGGTCCGACAGGGTGATCCGTGAAGACCCCGAACCCTCCCAGGCCATGGAGGCTTTTCTCAGGACGCACTATGGGGAAGGGGTCATGGCTCCGCCGAAAGTCCTCGTTCCGATGAACATCGATTTCGGAAGAGCCCATGAGGAAGTTCTCAGCGAAGGGTCCGGACGGATCGTGCGGGTCAGCAGGCCCGCAAAGGGCAGGGGGGGGAGGCTTGTCGCCCTGGCCATGGAGAATGCCGCTCAGGCGCTCCGGGAAACCCTTGGAACCGAAAGGGATGCGGAATCGGTTTCCAGGGAGCTGGGGAAAATGTTGGGTCTGGATGGCCCTGTCCGCAGGATCGAATGCGTCGATATCTCCCACACTTCGGGGAGGGAAACCTACGGAAGCACCGTTGTCTGGGAAAAAGGAAGGCTTATCAAAGATCAATACCGTCTTTACGGCATCAGGGATCAGAAGGAAGGGGATGACTTCGCTGCTATTGGCGAGGTGGTCGAGAGACGGTTCAGGGGAAAGGCCTTAGAGGAGATGCCCTCCCCTGATCTCCTTCTTATCGATGGCGGGAAGGGGCAGTTGTCCCGGGTTGCGGCCATTGCAGGGAAAATCGGGACGGGTTTCCCCGCGTTGGCCTCCATATCCAAAGCACGCTCCGCCCGAAGGAAAAGCGGGAAGTCCGTCACGGATGAGATCTTCATCCCGGGCCGAACCAACCCCATCAATACCGCGAAGCATTCCGATGCCTTTCATCTCCTTCAAAGGATCAGGGATGAAGCCCACAGGTTTGCCCTGGTTTCCCACAGGCGGCGCAGGGGCAAAGAGGACCTTTCCAGCCGTCTCGATGGCATCCCGGGAATAGGTCCCTCGAGGAGAACCGCCCTCCTGGAACGGTTCCGGACAATTCCCCAGATCAGGGAAGCACCCCTCGATGAAATCGCATCCCTGAAAGGGTTTAACATGTCCGTGGCAAAGAAGGTCAAGGAGGAGCTCAAATGACGGGAAAAGCCGCAGTGGCTTTCGTTTCCAGAAGGTCCGGAACCGGGAAAACAACCCTTTTGACGGCCGTGTTGAAATGCCTTAAAGGGCGTGGGTACCGTGTGGGGACCGTCAAGCACTCCCGCCACGAAGTCGTTTTTGACATGGAGGGAAAAGATTCGGCCCGCCATGTGGAAGCGGGATCCGATGTAACCGTCGTTGCCGGACCGGGGATCATGGGCACCGTGAGGCGAGTCGATGAACCGTCCTTTCGTGACGCCCTTGTCGAAGCGTCAAAAACTACTGATATTGTCCTCGTCGAGGGTTTCAAGGGGTCTTCCCTTCCCAAAATAGAGGTTTTCCGTTCGGATCACTCCCCACTTCCCCTATGGCTGGAGAACGAAGAGGGGGTAGAAAAAGATATCATCGCTGTGGCAAGCGACGTCCCCCTGGAGGTAGGAAAACCTGTTCTCCCACTGAATGATCCGGAAAGGGTCTGTGATTTCATCGAACAGAGGTTCCTACTTGACAGTACGGTCAAAACTGACCAAAATGACATACGTTCCCCGGGGGATTTTCATACGCCCCAAAAAAGGTAGGGGAAACTCCTCCGGCGAGTTCAGGGAGAAAATAAAAAGATGGCGGAAACATAATTGTTTCAAAGGTATTTCCCTGTTGAGTTGCTCGACGAACAGTCAGCCGTAATTGGCCGTTACGCATGAAAAAACTGACCCTGGCAATATCGATGATTGTTCTCTTTTCGGTTCCCGTTTCCGGGGACATCTACCGTTACACCGATGAGAGGGGAATTACGATCTTCACGGACACCCCGAGGCATGAGGGGTACAAAGTTCATATGAGAGAAAAGGCAGCTTTTCGCACCCTTTCCGGGACGGCCGGATACTACCCTTATCGGGATGTGGTGCACAGGGCCTGCCTCATTTACGGGATGGATGAAGCCCTTATCCGGGCAATCATCGAGGTGGAATCGGATTTTGACCGGTACGCTGTTTCCAACGCAGGGGCAAGGGGCCTTATGCAGCTGATGCCGGAGACCATCTCCCATATGGGTGTGAAAAACCCCTGGGATCCGGAGCAGAACGTTCAGGCGGGGACCCGGTATCTGAAAAAACTTCTCAGGAAGTTTCCCGGGAAGATGGAGATGGCCCTGGCGGCTTATAATGCAGGACTCACCAACGTTCTTCGATACGGCGCAGTCCCTCCGTTCCCGCAAACCGAGAACTACGTCAGGAAAGTCATGAACCGTTACCGGGAGCTTTCCGGTTTCAGGAGGTAAACGAACATGAACCTCAACACCCTCCCAAATTGGCTCACCCTGGGTCGAATACTGGCCCTTCCGATCCTGATTCTCCTGACTTTGTCCCCGGGAAGGGGACTCGGTATCGCGGCTGCCCTCCTTTTTTCCGCCGCTGCCATTACGGACCTTCTGGATGGATATTTTGCTCGAAAAACGGGGCAGGTCAGTGAGTTCGGTAAGCTTGTGGATCCTATTGCGGACAAGATCCTTGTATGCACCGCTCTCATCATGCTTGTACATCTTCAAAGGATTCCGGGATGGATCGTCGCTCTCATCATTTCAAGAGAATTTGCCGTTTCCGGGCTGAGAGCCTATGCAGGGACACGCAATCTCGTCATCGCAGCCGGTTTCTCGGGGAAAGTGAAAACCACCCTTCAGATTCTTGCCGTCATCGCCCTTCTGGTCAACGAGACCCTTTGGGGGTTCCCTTTTCTCGAGGTCGGGTGGATTCTTCTCGTTGCCGCCTTCGTGGCAACCATGTGGTCCGGTTATCAGTATTTTTCCGATTACGCGTCCGTGAAAAAGAACCCTGGTTAAGGGATCTCAGGATGTTGACGGATCCTGCCATGGGTCACCCTTTCACCAAAAAAAGGTTTCGATCCCCTTGAAATCATGGGGAGATTTTGATATATATCTCACCTCGCGCGGGAATAGCTCAGTGGTAGAGCGCCACGTTGCCAACGTGGATGTCGCGGGTTCAAATCCCGTTTCCCGCTCCATGAAAAATCAAAGCTCCCATCCGGGAGCTTTAATTTTTCAATTGAGAATGGCGAATTGAGAATTGAGAACAGAAGACAGATAGTATTCACGGTATCAATTCTCAATTTTCAATTCTCAATCCTCAATGGAGATCATTATGGATCTTTCCAGAAAAGATGAAATCCTGGCCGGGTTCCCCCTCTTTTCGGGGCTTGAGCCCGGACATCTGGCCCAACTTGCCTCCATCGCGGTTCCCAAAAGGATTCCAAAGAGATCCATTCTCTTCAGGGAAGGGGAGGAGGCGAAAGGTTTTTTCCTCCTGGTGAAGGGGAAGATTAAACTAACCAAAGTCAGCCTTTCCGGGAAAGAACAGATCCTTCACTTTGTCAATTCCGGACAATCCTTTGCCGAGGCAGCCCTTTACATGAACCAGGCCTATCCGGCAACCGCCGAGGCCATTGAGGGATCGGACCTTTTTTTCCTTTCGAGGGAGGCTCTTGCAGGGGTGATGACCGGCGACCCGAACCTTTCCCTGAACCTCGTGGCTCATCTGGCAAGATACCTTCAGATCCTCACCAGGAAGGTCGAGGAACTTTCCCTTCTGGATGCCACAGCCCGGGTCGCCCTTCACGTCCTTGCCGGGATGGACTCCAACACGGGTGTTCTGCGGTTGTCCGCGGCAAAAGGGCAGATGGCGGCCAGCCTCGGGATGGCCGTGGAGACGTTTTCCCGAAGCCTGACCCGTCTCAAGGAAGAGGGTGTCCTGAGGGAAGCCTCCCCAGGGGTTCTCCAGGTGCTGGATCGAGAGGCCCTGGAGAGGTACTCGGGATAATATCAATTCCAGATTCCAAATTTCAGATTCCAGAAAAGATCTTCTCATTGTCATCTTCATGGTTTTTCTTGTAATACTTGATCCGGGTCAAAGAACACGCGGAAGAATCCGGGTTATTGTGATGACAGATTTGCGTCCATAAGTCTGGTCGGTTTTTATTTTCTGGAATTCGGAATCTGAAATCCATGTCATTTTCAAAAAAGATTGTTGCATCCCCCGAAGAAATCCAGAAGGACGCTGAAAAACTGGTCGCTTTCGTTTCCCTTTTCTGCGGGAAGCATCACGTTCACCGGAAGCGGGAACCTTTCCACTTTGATTATGAAAGAATGCCTGTGTTGGTGGAGGACGGCCCTGAACTTTGCTTCGAGTGCACGAAACTTCTCCGACACGCTATCGTGATGCGGGTTCTCTGCCCTCTGGACCCCAAACCGAAGTGCCGAAAATGCCCGCAGCACTGCTTCAGGCCGGGGTTCAAGGATCAGATGGAAAAGGTCATGAAATATTCGGGACCGAGATCCCTTTTCAACAGGGGTTGAAAAGGGGTAGCCCAAAGTCCAACGCCCAATGCCCAAAGAAAAGGCACTGTGGTGAGTAAGACAGAAAGTGCGGATGGGATCTACGCAGGGTGATTATTTCTCCGTGTCGCCCAGTCTCCGCGTCTCCGTGTCAAACGGTTCCCCTCTGGATAATTTCTTGTTCCCTTGACAATCAACTCTCTGAAAAATATATTGTTCCCCCTGTTATCGGCGCCATGGCCAAGTGGTAAGGCAGGGGCCTGCAAAGCCCTCATCCCCGGTTCGAATCCGGGTGGCGCCTCCAGACATAAAAACAGCCGCTTTTCTAAGCGGCTGTTTTTATGTCATGAATTGAGAATTGAGGATAGCGGATTGAGAATCAGGATCGCAGTATGAAGTTTGATGTCTGAGGTTTGAAGTTGTGGAAAACACGTTGGACATTGGACGTTAGACGTTGGACCATCCTCTCCTATTTGAAATTCAACCTCCCAGAACGTGGGAGAGTCCCAACACCAACTGTGCCATCTTTCGAAAATCCAGCGTTTCCGGTGTATCCGTGGGGCAGTGGTAGTGGGGGTTCCGGAAGAAGGAAGTGTCGGTGATCATCACCGCCGGGATCCCTGCGTCCCAGAAAGATGCGTTGTCCGACAGGCGAACCTCGGGCAGAAGGCGGCCGGAACCGGGAACGGCAAGGCTTTCCACGGGCAACCCGCATCCGGAATCCCTGATTCCCGTTGAAACCCTTTTAATCAGGGGCCTCGAATTCCCGTTTCCCACGATAGCGATGAAATGACCGGTGTCGGGAAAGTTCATCAGCTTCAGGGGAAGAGGGATCTTTTGGCTCCCGGACTGATCCGAGAAGAACCCCACCATCTCGAGGATAAGTGCCCCCTCGACGGAAATTTCCATGCCGGGCAGGGAACGGATGAAGACCCGGCTTCCCATGTCGCCTGTGCTGAAGGATGGCGGCTCCTCGGTGGAAAATGCGGCGAACAGGACCTGGGCGGGTGTTGGGTGCATGGCGGGGGCCAGGATTCTTGCTGTCTCCAGAAGGACGGCTACCGCGCTGGCGTTATCGTCCGCGCCGGGTGTTCCCGGCACTGTGTCGTAGTGGGCCCCAACCAGGAGATAGGGGGCGGCTGGATCGGAATCCAGAAGATTGGCAATGAGATTAGATGTTGATGTGCCCTGGGCCTGGTAGTCCTGCACACGTATCTCGAGACCCATTTCCGCAAACTGCCCGTGAATGTAGTCCTGAGCTCTCCTGAGACGGTGTCCTTCCAGAATGCTCCGGCTGCCGATTTCATCACACAGGACGCGCAAGTGTTGTTTGAGATTTCTCTCGATAATGTCCATTGATTCAGGATACAAGGTCCAAAACCCAGGATACAGAGAAATTTATCTCACCCCCGCTCGTTACACTCGCTCGAGACGTCCTTCGACAAGCTCAGGACCCCGAGCATTGCCGAGGGGCAGAGAACGCAGAGAAGGTCTAAAGATCCTGGTTCACCCTCTATTCTTCGCCTTGCCTTTTTCTGCGAGTTCCCGACTCTGCATGAGACCGCCTTTAATGGTTTTTTAATCGGTCATTGCGAGGCGATCACTGACCGAAGCAATCTCGTGGGATCGCTTCACGCGGACAACGGTTCGCGATGTCAGTTTTTCCCGCAACTTCAAACCTCAAACAGGAAAGAAAGGTCCAACGTCTGACGTCCAACGTTTATTTTCCCGTAACTTCAAACTTCAAACATCCAAACTCTCATACTTTTTCCCAATCACTAATCACAAATCACAAATCACTGATGTTCTCTCCTTGACGCGAAGTTTTTCAGGATTCATATTCAGGTTCGATGGGGGAGTGGCGGAACTGGCAGACGCACGGGACTTAAAATCCCGTGACCGTAAGGTCGTACGGGTTCGATCCCCGTCTCCCCCACCATCCTTCGACAGGCTCAGGATTGATCGGGAAGGAGTCCAATGGAGCCTGGAGAAGAATGGTAGCCCTGAGCAAGCGATCCAGCCGGAATGGGGTGAGCGCGTCGAAGGGCACCATCCTTCGTAATGGAGAGAAAAATTTTTATTATAGCTTACCCTCCACCCTAATCCAGTTTTTCCAGGGGGAGGGACGGCTGGCCAACTGAATTGACACCTTTCTGTCGGCGGTCACGGATGGCCTTCCAGTTATTTCCATTGGTCACACAAACCATCAATGAATTACTTTTCTGCACCAATTTCTTAAAATTCCATACCTATTATCAACTTCTAATCATGGAATAATAAAACACCATTTTATCTTGACAACCTACTGGCATCCTTGTAAATTTCCGGTTTGTAAGACCGGGCGGGGGAGGATTACGCCACTCCCCCGTTTTCCATGATTCAATGGGCGCACCAGGCAGGTGCGTTCGATTCCTTTTGGAAAGGACTCCACCGAGAAAGGAGACAAAGAGGATGGCGCAACCGAAACTGCCCATGACCAACGAACTGGGGTATTACGAGATCCGCATGGAAAGCATCGGGGGCATGGGAGCCAACCTGGCGGGTCAGATCCTCACCGAGGCCTGTGTGCTCGAAATGGGTTACAACGGTGTGAACTTTTCAAGTTACGGTTCCGAGAAAAAAGGAACACCCGTGAAGGCTTTCATCAGGCTTTGCCCCGGTGACGCGGATCTGACCGACAACTCCCCGGTGGAGAACCCCCACATGCTGGCGATCTTCGCAGAGCAGCTCCTCGGTTCCGTTCCCATGACCCAGGGGTTTAAAAAGGGTGGTGTCATCGTCATCAACACCACCAAAGATCCGGAGGAACTCAGAAACCTTATGAAGCTTCCCGGGTGCCGGGTTGTCTGCGTGGATGCCCTGAAGATCGCCATGGAAGAGAAAATCCCTCTCAACACAGCCATGCTGGGGGCCATTGCCAAAGCGTCCGGATTCATCGATTCGGAAGCCATCAAGAACGTCATCAAGGGGAAGATCGGCAAAAAGTATCCCCATCTGGTCGATGGAAACATGAGAGCCTTCGACAGGGGATATTCCGAGGGCAACGACGTGGATTTCTGTAACCTCGATGACTACCCCGAGGTTCCTTTTAACCGAGTCCAGCCGGAGCTGGGATACGAGAACGAACCGATGGGAGGGGTCATCACCAACCCCGGTAACACGATCCTGAAGAACCACGCGGCTTCACGCGTGGGTTACATTCCCTTCTGGCACGAGGACCTCTGCATCCACTGTGGGGACTGTGATCTGACGTGCCCCGACCACTGCATGGTCTTCGAGTTCGCCGATGATGAGAAAGGGAAGAGGAACTCCTTCATGAGGGGGGTGGACTACGACTACTGCAAAGGTTGCCTTCGCTGCGTCCGGATCTGCCCGGTTAATGCGCTGACGGCCGAGGTGGAAACCGAACACGACGTGAGCAAGATACGTGCTGATCTGAGGAGAGTATTATGAGGAAATCCAATATCGTCGAAAAAAAGAATTCGGCCTATCCCCAGAGGGTGGACCTTCAGGGCGGCAATCAGATGGCCGCCATTTCGGCCATGCACATCGACTTCGACGTGATGGGTTACTATCCTATCACCCCGTCCACCGAGGTGGCTGAGACCCTTGACGCCTTGAAAGCTTCCGGGATGCACGACATCACCATGATCCCCGGAGACGGGGAGCATGGCGCGGCAGGTGTGTGCTTCGGCGCCACGGCAGGGGGCGGCAGGGTTTTCAACGTGACTTCCGCCAACGGGCTCCTGTTTGCCATGGAGCAGCTCCCGGTCCAGTCCGGAACCCGTTTCCCCATGGTCCTCGACATCGCCTGCCGATCCGTTTCGGGCCCCCTGGACATCAAGGGAGATCACAGCGACATCATGATGGCCCTCAACGCGGGTTGGATCATCCTGATGGCCAAGGACCCGCAGATGGTTTACGACATGAACATCATTGCGGTCAAACTGGGGGAACATCCCGATGTACGGCTGCCGGTCATCGTGGCCTACGACGGGTTTTTCACCAGCCACCAGAAACGCAGGGTCCACTATTTCGAGGATCCGTCCGTCGTCCGGGACTGGCTTGGCCTCAAGGTTCAGGAGAACCACGCCCTGGATCCGGACAAGCCCGTTACCATCGGCCCCTACATGAACGAACCCGACCTTATCAACAACAAGAAACAGCTCTCCCAGGCCATGGAGGCTGCCTACAGGGTACTCCCTGGAATCTACGAGGAATATGGAAAAATGTCCGGCAGGGACTACTCCATCGCGACCAACTACCGGATGGAGGACGCGGAAGCAGCCCTCTTTGTTCTGAACTCCGCCTTTGACACAGCAAGGATCGCCGTGGATCGGCTGCGTGAAAAAGGCGAAAAAGTCGGCCTCGTGACAAGCAGCGTCATCCGACCCTTTCCCAAGTTGGAAATCCAGAAAGCCTTTTCCAAAATCAAGGCCCTGATGGTCGGGGACCGTGCCGACAGCTACGGGGCCTGGAGCGGGAATATGGCTCTCGAGATCAAGGCGGCCCTTAAAGACGATGAAGAAAACAGGACAAAGGTCCTGTCACGGATTTACGGTCTCGGGGGGCGTGATTTTTACGTCGAGGACGCCCTGGAGATGTTTGAGGAAGCCCTGGAAACTGCAAGGACCGGAAAGGTCCAGGTTCCTTTTGATTACCACGGGGCAACTCCCGGAAACCCGGCCGTAAGCATGGAAAGGATGGTGGCCCCTCTCACGAAAGAGGCGCAGTCCCCCGGGATCCACCGGCTTGAGGAAAAGGACGGCGAACTTCTTCTCAAGGGATTCAACAAGAGGCAGTTAGCGGCAAAACCCAAGAGGATCGTCCCCGGGCACGGGGCCTGCCCCGGCTGCGGGATATTTCCCAATCTGAACATCCTTTTGAAGGGGATCGAGGGCAACGTCATCGTTCAGTTCCACACCGGGTGCGCCATGGTGGTTACCACAGGTTATCCGTTCAGTTCTCACCGGGTGACCTATATCCACAACCTTTTCCAGAACGGGGCGGCGACGATGAGCGGTCTCGTGGAAGCCTACCACACCCTGGTCAAGCGCGGGCGACTTCCCGGAGACGAGGATTTCACCTTTATCATGGTAACCGGGGACGGCGGTCTCGATATCGGTCAGGGGCCCGCCATAGGTGCCGGTGTCCGCAATCACAAGATGATCCTGATCGAGTACGACAACCAGGCCTACATGAACACCGGAACGCAGCTTTCCTTTACGACTCCCCTGGGTCACCAGACCTCCACCTCCGGAGTTGGCCCGGGAGAAAGGGGCAAAGCTTTTCAACACAAGGACAGCGCCCAGATCATGGCCGCGTGCCACATCCCTTACGTTTTTACCGCAGCCGAATCACAGCCCCGGGACATGGTGAGAAAAGCGGCCGTTGCACAGAAAATGGCTGCCGAAGAAGGGTTCGTTTTCGGAAAAGTGCTGTCCGTGTGCCCCCTTGGCTGGCGTTCGGCCGAGAAAGATTCCGTGGATATCATCCAGAAAGCGGTGGACAGCTGCTTCTTCCCCCTTTATGAGGTCCGTAACGGGATCACATCCATAACCTACAACCCCGAGGATAAAGACGGGAAAGTACCGGTTATGGAATGGCTCAAGACAATGGGCAAGACACGGCACCTCACCAAGCCGGAAAACGCAGATATCGTTGAGAAGTTTCAGGCAGAGGTGGACCGGCGCTGGGAACGCATCAAGGCACAAAATGACAATCCGCTGCTTTAAGGTAAAAGGGAGCGTTCGCGCTCCCCTTTGTTCCCGCTGAAAGTCCCGCGTTTAACGTTCAACGTTTTACATATAACGTGGGGGACTGGTGGAAACTGCCTGGTTCGGAAGAAAAGGGTCGCGGGAATTCGAAGATCGTTTCTGGGTCCATTTTTTCCAATCTCAACAATACAGCCACCCATTCTGACAATGGAGGCTAAAAAACCCGTGTTGAGACAGGGTTTATGGGACCTAATCCCTTGACACCCCCATGGGTCATCTATTATCGTTTTCAGTAACTGCAGATTAATAAGGGGTCCTTTTTTTATTTTCCTGAACATTTTCCAAGGAGGGAAAGATGAATAGAGCGGAACTCGTCGCCAAGATCGCTGATGATGCAGGTATTAAAAAAACTGAGGCGGAAAAAGCTCTTAACGGGTTCATTGATGGGGTGACAATTGCCTTGAAAAAAGGCGGGAAGGTTTCCCTGGTCGGTTTCGGGACCTTCAGTGTCAGCGAGCGTGCTGCCCGCACCGGCAGGAACCCGAGAACCGGCACCACCATTAATATTGCCGCTTCCAAAATGCCCAAGTTCAAACCGGGGAAAGCTCTGAAAGACGCCATCAAGTAACATTTCCCTGCTTTTGATTTAGAAGCCGCCTCCCGTTTCAGCGAGGCGGCTTTTTTCATTTTTCGAACCGGCCAGGGCGCACTTTCAGGAATCTGGATCCCCGGTGTTTTGTCAGATTTAGTACTGCTTGGTTTTATTCGTTTTGGTTGTACACTTGAACCTTATGGAATAACCTTCATTTGTTGCCCCACTGATTACCGGAAAATCAAGAAAGGGGGTGGAATATCGACAGAGAACGAGGGAGGTTGTTGTCGAATGAGTTTTTTTCGGAATGGGGGAGAATATGAGTGACGAAAGGGACAGGCAAGGTTTCGATTTAACCATTAACAGGCGGAAATTCATTAAATATATGGGGGCAGCGGGTGCAGCCGTTGCATTAAGCGAAATACCCTTTTCGAAAGCCCATGCTGTCGAGACGAAAAGGATGGATATGACCGGTAAGGTCCATATCCTGGGCTGCAACGAGATGACCTCCACCCACGGATACTGGGACAACTCCACCAAACCGGTCCTGCACATCCAGTCGGGGGACCTGGTCCACGTGGAAACCGGTACACACCTCATGAGCAAGATGGTGCCCGGGGCCACTATTGAAGACTGGATGAAGTGGTACCAGGAAGTCATCGACCAGACACAGGAGACCTACTTCTATCCGGATGAGACCACCGGTGCGGTGAAGAAGAAAAAGGGCGGTGGCCACCATCATCTGACCGGACCTATTTACGTCGATGGTGCCGAGCCTGGGGACATGCTCCAGGTGGAGATCCTCGATATCGATCCCAACGCTTACGGGTTCAACCTTAACCCGACCACCTCGTTCATGAAACTGGGGGTCCTTGCGGATGACTATCCACAGGGGAAGGTAAGGTGGTACTCTGTTGACCGCAAGAGCATGACCTATGAATTCATGCCCGGGATAAGGGTCCCCGTCAAGCCGTTCCCGGGAACCATAGGTGTCGAACTGCCGGAAAAGGGGATGTGGAGCAACGTTCCCCCTGGCAAGCACGGCGGAAACATGGATAACAAGGATATGGTCGCCGGTACCGCTTTTTATGTTCCGGTCTGGGTGAAAGGGGCCCACTTTAAAACCGGTGACTCCCACCTTGCCCAGGGACATGGGGAGGTAAACCTCAATGCCCTTGAAGGGGCCTTCAAAAATATCACCCTGAGGTTTACCGTGAGGAAGGATCTCAAAAAGCTTATTGACTGGCCCATGGCTTCGAGCCCCACACACTGGGTCATTATGGGGTTCCATACCGATCTTTACAAATCGTGCCAGATGGCGGTCAGGAAGTCCATCGAGTTCCTGAACAGGTACTACGGCATTCCGGAAATGGAGGCCTATGCCTTCTGTTCGCAGGCGGTGGACCTTCATGTAACCCAGCTGGTGGACTACACGATGGGAATCCACGCCATGATCCCCAAGGGATATTTCGTCGGTAAGCAATACGCCGAGAAGAACCAGCTCCTGATAACAAAACAGTCCTGACCAAAGTACCTTTCCAAAGATGCCGGCAGGTGGGAAATCCACGTGCCGGCATCTTACTCGATTTTATGGAGACAGGAATGGCTTTCAAAACAACCTATGAGATCAAGTGCAGCTGCGGAGCGCAATTCACAGGAGATTTCTACGAGTACATCTTCACGGAGTACGATTCAGAGCTCAAGGATGCCATCCTCTCCGGGGAGTTTAACTGGACGACCTGCCCCTCGTGCAAAGAGAGTCTTCAGATCGAGAACAGGTTCCTTTATCGGGATGAAACGAACAAACTCTGGGTGTGGGTGTGCAAAAGAGGGGAGGAAGCCCAGAGAGATGAACTGTTTGAATCCCTCATGGAAAGAAACACCCAATTTGATGATCATCACCTGGACAACAAGGAGGATTACAGGAAGTACCTGGTTTTCGGCAGGGACTCCCTGGTGGAACTTCTGCTGCGGAAAGACAAGGACCTGAAAAGGAGGGAAGGGAAAAACCTTAAAAAAAACACGGCAATGCGGCTGATATTAACCGAAAACCAGGAACCGGGTCTGTTGTTCCTAAGCGGGGAGAAGGTGAAGATCGCGATACCGCTGAAGCTTCCGGAGGACCACAGGATCCTCCTGCCGGATACGGAAGCGAAAGAAAAGTGGCTGAGATCCTATGCCCAGGGAGTGAATATCCATAACCCTTTCAGCTCTTTCCTTGATGTCCGGATGAGGGATCGATGGAACAAGACCGGTGAAAAGGGAGGCTGGAACGGTTTTGCCGACGAATATGAGGCGTTCGCTCAGTTATGGGCCAGTTTTAAAACGGACATCAGAGAGTTTACTGCGAACAACCCGGAAACCCGCCGGTTCTTCGATGAGGTGAAAAAGATTAATATTTCCAGAAAGATGCGGTCCCTCAACCCCAGGCAGGTTTCGGACACGGGGTAAAGTCTGACACGGGGACTGGGAGACACGGAGACGCGGAGAAACAGGGCGCCAGGGAGAGTGCAAAGTGCAGGGTGCAGAGGCGGAAGACAATCCTAAGCCCAAAGGAAAACACGTTGGACGTTGGAC
>CBFDCL010000052.1:0-15214 GCA_965603295.1 uncultured bacterium
TTACATCAGTGCACTCGTGCACCGGTGCACATGTGCACTTTACCAATTCTGAGATCTAAGATTTGAGATTATTCACCGATCGCCAATCACCGAATACGGCCGTAATTTTGGATCTTGGATCTTGAAAACCGTTTAAGCGTTAAAATAGATGACAGCGATGATCCTTGCCTTCTGATCGTTCAGGGCAACCAGCCTGTGGGGTGTATCCGATCCGTAGTAGACACTGTCCCCGGGCCCCAGCTGGAAAGTTTCCTCCCCGTACTGCAGTTCAATTTCCCCGGACATGACCACGATAAACTCCTCACCAGCGTGCTGGGAAACCTTGACCTGTCCGGGGGGCTGGGGAAGGACATCAATGAAAAAAGGTTCCATGTGGCGGTCGATCTTCCCTTTTCCGAGGGGAAAAAAAGCAAGGTCTCCGGCCGTCTCTCTTATGGATGGGATCTCATCTTCGAGAGACCTCTCCCGTTCGGCAACCCTGACGACAATGGGGTCGGCCAGGACAGAATCGTCGATGAAATTAGCCATCCTGATCCCCATGGCCCTGGAAATTCTGAGGAGTTTTCCGAGGGCCGGCTGAATCTTGTGTTCCTCGATACCGGCGATGAATTCCTCATCCAGCCCCGATCTTCCAGCCAGTTCCTCCCTGGTCAGGCGTTTGATCTCCCTGAATTCCCGAACGCGGTCACCGATCGTCTCGTGGCTCATGAAAAACCTCCAAAAAAATTTGGTTTAACGTTTAACGTTCAATGTTTAATGAAAAAATCTTAACACTAAAAATTTTTTTTATTGAATAAAAAAACCCCCAACTACTCTGAACTCTGGACCCTGGACTCAATGCCTTGTGATTTCCCGGCCGCTTCCGAACCTCTCCCTGATCACTCTCTCCATTCTCGGGGCTATCACCAGGTCAAAAACGGACAGTTTGCCCGGAAACATCCTCTGGGCTGTTGCCCTCAGTTCCCCGACTGCTTCCCTGGCCTCCATGAGGGTCATCTTCTCGATAGAGAGCCGCTGAAAAGTCAGGTCGGTCAGGAATCGAAAAATTCGGATCCGGCGATTCTCTTCTTTTTTTTCATCCTTTAAAGCCTCTGTACCCATCTTCCTCGAAATCCCCATGGATCAGGCCTCCAAATCCCTTATCACCAGCAGTTTTAACTCGGTCATTTCCTCCATGACATAGCGAACCCCTTCCCTTCCGAAACCGCTGGCCTTGACCCCGCCGTAGGGCGTGGAATCAACACGCCAGGACGGCACGTCGCCCACGACAACTCCCCCGACATCAAAGACCTCCCAGGCCCTCATGGCCCTGCTGATATCCGAGGTAAAAACACCTGCCTGAAGGCCGTAATCGCGCTGTCGTTTACCTTACTCAGCGCCTCCTCAAAGTCACGGAAAGGATTCATGACGGCAACCGGTCCGAACGCTTCTTTCCTGTAAATATCGAGGTTTTCCGGAACGTTTTCCAGGATTGTTGCCGGCATCATGGAGCCGTCCCTGCCCCCCCCGCAAAGGAGTGTGGCGCCTTCCCTGAGGGCCTCCCCGATCCAACCCTCCAGCCGGGCCGTTTCCTCTTCCGAAATCATGGGGCCGATAAAGGTATCCTCATCCCGGGGATCACCGGATTTCAGGGCTCGGGCCCGTTCCACCAGCCTGTCCCTGAACCTTTCGTAGATACTCTCGTGAACCATGATCCTCTGAACGGAAATGCAGCTTTGTCCGGATTGGTAAAAAGCCCCGAAAATAACCCTGTCGACGGCCTTTTCGATATCGGTGACCTCGAGATCCGCATTGGGAGCCTTCGGCGAATTGGCGAGATGGAAAGGATAGGTTTCCCTGAGCATTATTCCCCCCGGGCAAGGAGAATCCGATCGACCTTCCTAATTTATCACAACAATTTCCAATTGGGGGAAAAACCGATCCCGGGTTCCCCGCCCTTTCTTGACCTGCCCTGGACCCCGTTATATAAGGGGCCATGGGCAAAAAACTTCAAACGATCTTCTTCCTCGTCTTTTGCGGCGGGGTCCTTATCTTCTTCCTGATGGCACCGGAAAGCACAACGCCCCGCATGCCGCGAGACAGCGACCATGAGGGGCGGCAGAAGGATTATGCAGCCTGTTTCAGCTGCCATCCGGCGGAGACCCTTCCCCAGGACCATACCGTTGACGGGGAAACCCCCCCGGAAGGAAAATCCAAATGTTATTTCTGCCACAAACTTGAAAAAGAATAGAAAAAAAGCCCAGTCCTGGTCCTAGACTTTGTGGCCAGGGAAACCTTAATCGAAACCGAAATTATCTCTAATAATCAGATTATACCCCTATTGAAAAAACCAGGACCAGGTCAAGGTCCAGGTCTATAACCCACCCGCCAATCAGTAGGCGTAAAGTTTTCCGTAAGGTCTTGTGCTCTTCGCATTAAGCTTGGAGAAGCGATCTTTCCTTAGTGATTCCGACTCCCTTTCCCCCAGATGGAAAGTGCTGCAAAAGCGATCCACGTATTCCCCGATCTGCCGGTATTCCTCTTCGGTTGGCTCCGTGACACCCACTTCCGCACCGATCTGGTGGGGCTCCACCTCGCCGCGTATAAAAATGTTCCCCCCGTGCATTCCGGTCCCGATGAAGTAACTTTCCCGTTGGGGCGGATCCTCCTCGAAAAATCGGTTCAGGACAATGATGCGCCCGCCAGCCATGTACTCCCCGAAAAAATCCTGGATGGTCCCGCCAATGACGATGGTGGGAACAACATTCATGTATTCTTTCATATGAATACCCACCCGGTACCCTACGTTTCCCCGAACATAAATCTCACCGCCGCGCATGCCGTATCCCAGGATATCTCCAGCGGACCCGTGGATGATGATGCGCCCTCCGTTCATGGTGTTCCCTGTGGCGTCCTGAGCGTTCCCCAGGACTTCGATGGTAGGCCCATCCATAAAAGCTCCAAGGTCGGATCCCGGTGTCCCGTGCACCCGTATCCTGATATCATCCCGGTCCTCGATCCCCCAGAGGTTGGTCCCGAAATACCGCTGCCCGAAGACGTTCAAAACCTCGAAACGTCTACTTCCCTCAAGGGCGAGGGAACGGATGCTCCGGTTCAGCTCCTTGTAATGGATGCTTTTCGCATCGATGGTCACGGTCTCCGAGAGACGTTGTCCTTCCTTTTTCCTGTCCCCTTGTATGGCCGTTGCTTTCATTGACCGGCTCCTCTTATTCCGAGCGTTTCCAGTTCCCATTCCTCCAGGCCGATACCGCGCAGCTGCAGCCGATTCCCTCTCAGTGATTCGATGGAGTTGATCCCTCCACAGCCAAGCAGTTCCTTTATTTCCAGACTCCACGCTCTCAGAAGGTTCATAAGGTTTCTTGTCCCGATTTCCGGATTAACCCTTTTCGTAAGATAGGGATCCTGGGTGGTGATCCCCCAGGCGCATTTCCCCGTGTAGCATTTCTGGCACATTGTGCATCCAAGAGCGATCAGGGCCGGGGTCCCGACATAAACGGCGTCGGCCCCCAGTGCGATGGCCTTGAAGATGTCCGCTGAGTTTCTCAATCCGCCAGATATCACGAGGGAAGCCCGGTTTCGAATCCCCTCGTCCCTCAGGCGCGTGTCCACAGCAGCCAGAGCCAGTTCAATGGGAATCCCGACGTTGTCCCGAAGGATTTTCGGAGCGGCACCTGTCCCACCGCGGATGCCGTCAATAGCGATAATATCGGCTCCCGCTCTTACCATTCCCGAAGCGATAGCCGGGGCGTTGTGCACGGCGCTTATTTTGACTGAGATCGGTTTCCGGTAATCGGTGGCCTCCTTCAGGGCATGGATCAGCATCTGGAGGTCCTCGATGGAATAGATATCATGATGGGGCGCGGGAGAAATGGCATCGGATCCTTCGGGGATCATCCTTGTCTGTGAGATGTGCTCCGAAACTTTCTCCCCGGGCAGATGCCCCCCGATGCCCGGCTTGGCTCCCTGGCCGATCTTGATCTCGACGGCCGAGGCGTCATTGAAGTATTCGAGATCGATCCCGAACCTGCCGGAGGCGCATTGAACGATGGTGGCCCCACCAAACTCCCTCATCTCCTGGGGCCACCCTCCTTCACCGGTGTTGAAAAAAGTACCGTATTCGTAGGCCGCCTTTGCCAGGGAATAAAAGCAGTTATAGGAAATCGCCCCGTAGGACATGGCCGCAAACATGATAGGCGTTGAAAGCACTACGTTAGGATACTCGTTTTCACTGAGCCTCCCATCCTTGATCTCGAGGAGATCGGGCTTTCTCCCAAGATACGTTCTGAGTTCCATGGGCTCGCGAAGGGGGTCAATGGAAGGGTTCGTTACCTGGCTTGCGTTGATCAGAATATGGTCCCAGTAAATCTTGTGTGGTTTGTCATCGCCCATCCCGGTGAGAAGCACACCGCCTGTTTCGGCCTGTTTCTTAAGGTCCTGGATGTACTCTCTAGTCCAGTTGGAGTTCGTTTTATAGGAATATTCGTTGACCTTTATTTTCAGAGCGTTCGTTGGACACAAAACGGAGCAGCGCTGACAGGCAACGCAGTTTTCCTCATGATGGACCATGACGTTGTCCTGGGCATCGTACCCGAAAACCCCAAAGGAACATTGTCTCTCGCAGACCCTGCACTGAATGCACCGGTCCTCGTCCCTTTCAACCGTAAACTCCGGCAGCAGCGACGTCAGCATGGTTATTGCACCTCCGACCTTTTCTTCCCGCCTATCACTTTTCCGCCTTCGACAATATCGTGCCCCTCGGTCCCCTTGAGACGGGCGATGACAGGATGCCCCCCTACGGGGATCCAGACCCTGTCCAGTTCGGGTGAGATCAGCCTGATGGCAGATTCCTCCGAGGAGGTATAGACGATGTCGCCGCTGATGCCGCCAACCATGGGCCTCAAGCGAATCCGGTCCGTGTGGGCCACCATCTCCCCATGATGGGCGATGATGATGGCAAAGGGGCCGTTTAGCAGAAGGGACCCATACACGTTCCTTATCGCCTCGAAATATTTTTTCTCCTCACCGTCCATCCGGTCGATCTGTTCCCACATGGGCGGGGAAAAGATGTCCATGACCGTTTCAATGGGGAGTCCGTGTCTTCTGGCCAGAAGATCCACAGCGTAGGCAACAACCTCGGTATCGGTATGCATGGTACACTCGTAGCCATACATCTCCAGAAACCTGCGGTTGGCGCCATAGGATGAGATCTCCCCATTGTGGACTACGGTCCAATCCAGCAATCCGAAGGGATGCGCCCCTCCCCACCACCCCTGGGTATTGGTTGGGAAGCGGCCGTGGGCGGTCCAGATATAGCCATAGTATTCCTCCAGACCGAAAAATGCCCCTATCTCCTCGGGGAAACCAACCCCCTTAAAAACACCCATATTTTTCCCGGAGGAAAAGACAAAGGCCCCTTCGATGGAGATATTTATCTTAAACACGAGCCTCGTAACGAGATCGTCATCCGAGATGATCTCGTGGACATCCTTTCTGTCGGGCTGGACGAAGTAACGGTAGACATCCGGAGGGTTCTTGATGGATTCCGTTGGGAAAGTGGGAACCTTTTCCGCAGGGCCGATGTGGAAATATTTCTCCAAATAGGCTTCGGTCTCCTTTCGGCTCGTCGGGATGGTGTACATAATGTGAAGGGCGTATTCATCGGGGTGTTCCGGATAGCACCCGTAAACGGCAAGCCCTCCCCCGAGCCCATTCCCGCGTTCGTGCATGTTCCCGATGGCTCTCATGACCTCTTTTCCGGAATGCAGTTTTCCGGAAGTGTCCATCATCCCGAAAATGGAACACTGGGAGATCACCTTCTCATCGTTGTAGGGGTTGTTTATCTTTGAAAGGTTCTTCATGGTTCCCGCCTCACCTGTATAATTTCAAATCTCAAATCTCAAATCTCAGAAGGATCTCGTTTTGAGATCTTGGATCGGAGATCTGAGATTCGTTACTATTCTATCTCCCTTATGGGCTGGCGTACTTTCTCCCTGACCTCAGGGGGGAGCTGCACAACAGTGAAGTCATCACTAAGAAGCCCGGATTTGAAGGATGTCGTGGGAATTTTATCCCGCATGAGACCCAGATAGATTCCCGCCCGTTCAATCTCCCCGACCATGATTAGCCCCTGGATCACATCATCCCTCAGGATAACCTTGGCATAGGAACCCTTCTCTTTCCGAACGATTTCCTCGAACCCTTTTTTCTCCGGTTTGAGCATGAAACCCGCGGAAACCATGGGAAGCCCGAAGAAATCCACGGAGTTCATGTTGGTGGCCCAACGGTGGGAATGGTCGGACCCGGTCATGTTCAGCCCTGCTATCCGGCCCCCGATATAAGCGTTAGGCCAAAGGGGCAGAAGCTTCATCCCCCCGGTAATGAAATCGTGTGCATGGGCGCAGTCGCCACAGGCATAAACCCCTTTCAGGCTTGTTTCCATGTGTGTATTGACGTCGACCCCTCCACCAAGTTTCGAATCGGTCGTCCGGATTCCGGTCCCTTCAAGCAGTTCCACCCGTGGCCTGACACCAACCGCGACAATCAGAAGTTCACAGGGCAGGGCGGTACCGTCCCCCAAAACGACCTCAGAGACCCTTCCTCTCCTGTCACCGGTGACCCCGGTGACCGTATTGTTGAGGATGACATCCACATTGTTGCTCTGGAAAACCTCCGATGCCAGATGCGAGGATACCGGGTCAGTGACCGGGGCCAGGATCCGTTCTGCCAGATCGATCAGGGTCACCTTTTCCACCCGGGATGCCAGAGCCTCCGCCGTTTTTGTTCCGATCAGTCCGGCCCCGAGCACAACCGCGTTCCTGACGACGTCCAGATCCCCATTGACGTTTATGCTATGGTCCAGGGTGATCATGGGGGTAACGCCGTCAAGTTCAAGACCCTCCACAGGCGGCATGAAAGGGCTCCCACCGGTGGCAATAAGAAGTTTTTTGTACTTCAGGACGTGATTCCGACCTCCCTCAACAGGGGTCAGGCTGACGGATCTGTCCTCACTGTCAACATGCCCGGCTCTGAAACCCAGAAAAGGTTCCACGGAGTGCCCGGTGTAAAAAGCCCTGGGCCTGAAATCCATCCCTTCCCGCGAAATATGCCCTTCGATCAAATGGGTGATCAGGGGACGGGAATAGGTATGGTAGGGCTCATCGGAAACAATGGCGATACTCCCCTTCCGATCCTTCCTCCGAATCCCTTCTACACATCCGATCCCGCCAGCGGAGTTTCCAATGATCAGATAATCAAACTGTTTTGTAGCCATAGTGAATAGTCCCGCCCTAAAATTCCTCGTTCACCTCATACAATGCATCGTTGGGACAGAATTCCACACACGCCGGCACCTCCCTTTCGGGGCAAAGATCACATTTGACCGCAACCCTGGGGCCCCGCAGGTCAGGCCTGATCGCGCCTTTGGTACAGGAAAGAACACATGTCCAACAGCCAATGCATTTTTCCTTATCATGAACGATCTCCCCGGTCTCCTCATCCTGGTAAATGGCGCCGGCGATGCAGGAATAGGCGCAGTAGGGTTCGGAGCAATGCCGGCATTGAAGAGCAAAGGAGTGCGCTCCCTCTTCCTCGACAACGATAAGGGCCGGTGGTGGTACTTCTCGCTTGAAGGTTTTTATAATGTCCCTTGAGCTGGAATGCTCCACCTGACAATATTTCTCACACAGGCGGCAACCTATACACACTTCCTCTTTTGCGTAGATCCTTCGCACAACATCCTCCAAAGTTACGATTTTTTACACGATGTTGTTCTTCTGAGAGGCAAGGACTATGCCAACGGAGAAAGACCTGCAACCTCCTGAAAAATATGGTGTTGGGTGACCTTAACAGGAAAAAAGGATCCGAATTAGTGTAGAATATATACACTCGTGTTTCTTTTTTCAACTCAAAGGGACGTTTCTTTTCCGTCACCCCAACCGTTTTTCCGGCTCACACCAGGCAAATTGTCATATTGACACCTTATGGAATTTAACCGATGATATCTTTTTACTATTCAATACCATTAACCCGAAAATTCTTTCCCTATTTCGAATCTTGATCGTAACCCTCCATCAAATAAACGCCACCGTCGGCGATTTCAAGGGAAACCTCCACCGCATTCTCAAGGGTGTGCAGGAGGCCGAAAAACTGGGATCATCCCTTGCCCTTTTTCCCGAACTGGCCCTGACGGGCTATCCTCCCCTTGACCTTCTCGAAACAGTTGATTTTCATCGGAGGGCCGCCGATGCGCTAAAAAACCTTCAGGATCAATCCCGGGATCTTTCACCGGCGATCATCGTCGGGACCATTCTTCCAAGGGACCAGGGGAGCGACGGAAAACCCACCTCCAACGCCGCCGTCCTCATCCGGAACGGCCGTCTCCTTGCCGCCCACAGGAAGGTCCTCCTCCCGACCTACGATGTGTTCGATGAGACGCGTTATTTTCACCCGGGGGATACCCTTACCGAATTCGAGATCGACGGACACCATTTCGCCCTTTCCATCTGCGAGGACATCTGGAACGACAAGACATCCGGGTCGGGAAGGCTGTATCAGGTCAACCCCCTTGAGGTGTTCTTCAAAAACCGGAATATCCCCCTTATCAACATCTCGGCCTCCCCGTTCAGCATGGAAAAGAGCAGCCTCCGAAGGGAAATGGTTTCTTCCACAGCGAAAAGGCATAGAATCCCTGTGCTCTATGTCAACCTGGTCGGAGGAAACGATTCCCTTGTATTCGACGGGGCCAGCATCGTGGTGACTCCCGAGGGGAATGTCGCTGCACAGGCCGCCGATTTCACCGAACAGGTCCTTTCCGTAAACCTGGACAACCTTTCGACCTACTCTGCCCCCCTCACTGGGAAGGGAAACGGGATGGAGGCCCTTTTCTGTGCACTGAAAATGGGGGTGAAGGATTACGTGGAAAAGTGCGGTTTTCGCTCCACCGTCCTCGGGCTTTCGGGTGGTATAGACTCTTCCATTACGGCCGCCATTGCCTGCGGGGCCCTCGGACCGGAACATGTCCACGGGGTCCTGATGCCGTCACCTTACACTTCATCCTCCAGCGTCGAGGATGCTTTGGCCCTGGCCGAAAACCTCGGAATCCGAACCAGCAACGTACCAATCACCGATATCTATCATCGTTATCTTGCGGATCTCGAAGGACCCCTGGAAGGACTTCCCGGGGGCGTTACAGAGGAAAACATCCAGGCCAGGATCCGGGGGAATATTCTCATGGCTTTTTCCAACAAATTCGGCCATCTCGTTCTCTCCACCGGGAACAAGTCGGAACTGGCCACGGGCTACTGCACCCTTTACGGCGATATGTCCGGAGGACTGGCGGTCATCAGCGACCTCTACAAAGGAGAGGTCTATGAACTGGCATCTCACATCAACAGGGACAGAGAGGTTATCCCTGCCTCAGTTCTTACAAAACCCCCCTCTGCGGAACTGAAACCCAATCAGGAGGATTCCGATTTTCTCCCCCCCTACGATCTTCTCGACCCGATTCTCAGGGCCTATATCGATGAAAAAAAACCCTATCAGGAGATCCTCGAAATGGGTTATTCTCCGAAACTTGTAAAAACGATCCTGAACATGGTCGAAGGAAGCGAATACAAAAGGCAGCAGGCGGCTCCCGGGCTCAAGGTCAGCTGGAAAGCTTTCGGTATCGGACGCCGCTGTCCTGTCGCGAAATCCTTTCATTTCTAATCTTTACCCACTCTTTTCGCCACTGCGATATCCGACCCCGGATCAACTCCGAAAGGAATAACAAATGAAAAAAGTACTTCTGTTTCTGATCATTACGGTTTCGGCTCTGGCTCTTTTTTCAGCGGGTTGCGACAGGAAAGACGAGGGCGTAGAACCCGGTTCGGAGGCGGTCCAATCTAGTATGGATACGGCCCCGGACCAGGATCTGGATGCCGCCGCCCTTGTAAACGGTTCAAAAATCACCATGTCCCAACTCAAAGCAGCCGTTCTGAGTGTGGTCATCCAGAACGGAATGGACGCATCGCACACCGAGGCTTTTATCGATCAGTTCGGTCCCCGGATCCTCGATCAACTTATCCAGGGTGAATTGCTCTACCAGGAGGCCGTCAAAAACGGTTTTGAAGCCACGCCGGAGGAGATCGATTCATCTTTTTCGGCCATCTCCGGCCGGTATGAATCCCAGGAGGAGTTTCAATCGGAAATGGAAACCCGAGGCTTTACGGAAACCACCCTCCGGGAGAATATGGCGACGCAGATAGCCATCCAGAAATTCATAGGGGAGACCATCGTACCGCAGGCCCAGGTCCCGGAAGAAACCGTAAAGGAAGCTTACGATCAGAACCCTTCCAACTTCCAACGTCCCGCAGAGGTGAAAGCCAGTCACATTCTTCTCAAGATCGGGGAGTCCGATACCCAGGAAAATAAGGATGAAGTCTTAAGCAAGGCCCTTGAAATTGTTTCCCTGGCCCGGAAGGATAACGCCGATTTCGCCCGGCTCGCCCGGGAACGTTCCGAAGGGCCGAGCGCACCTTCAGGTGGGGACCTCGGTTTTTTCGCAAAAGGACGGATGGTAAAACCGTTCGAAGACGCCGCATTCTCACTTGATGTGGGGAAGGTCAGCGACCCCGTTCTTACCCAGTTCGGATATCACATTATCAAAGTCATCGACCGAAGGGAGGGGCTAAAATTTTCCTTCGATGAGGTTAAAGAGAAGCTTGCGGCAGATCTGAAAAACCGCATGGTTAATGAAATGATGAGCCGAAAGATCTCTGACCTGAAACAGGCTTCCCAGACCGAGATAATCTTCAAACCTGCCTCCACGGGGTCCCAGCACCCTTGAGGATTCACCCGGGTACCGGATTGACAAATTTTTTCCATCCAGTATCATGGATGTGCCACGGGAGGGGCGACTCTTAAAGGGGGTCGCCCCTGTCTTTTAGGTGGAAGGACACCTTGAAACGTATCAAACCGAGACCGATGCCAAAAGAACAACTTTTCCCAATCACCGGGTCACCGCGTCGATTCGTGACGGTCCTGACGACAATACTTGCCTTTCTGCTTTCCGCAACCATTTCTCTGCGCCCTGCTTTCGGACAGGATCCTTCGGTAAAGGAGGAGGAAAAAGCCGTCGCCCTGGTGAACGGGTTCCCCATCTTTCCTTCCGATCTTAACTGTGCTATCGAAGCGGCCTACGCCCGAAAGCCCTCTCTTTTACAAAAGGGGCCTGCTGGCGAGGGCCCTTCGACCCTGAAACGCCTCATCGACATTGAACTGCTCTACCAGGAAAGCCTTAAGCACCGCTTCCCTGGTCTCGTTGAGGAAACCGAAGAACTTTTCGAACGGGAGATAGAGATCGCCGGGAGCGTGGAAAAGCTGCGGTCCACCCTGATGTGTAACAACATATCCCTGCCGCAGTTCCGCAAGTCCATCTTCCGCAACACATCTATAAACCGTCTTTTGAAAAAGGAAATCTATTCCAGAATCACCGTCAACGACATGGAGATCGAGGAATATTACCGCCGAAACGTCTCCAAGATGAAGAAACCGGAATCAGTGAGGCTGCGCCAGATATTCATCCAGGCTTCCCAGTCCTCGGACGAGGAGTCCCTCAGGCAGGTTGAGAATCGAGCAAAAGCCGTTTTCAAGCAGGCTGTAGAGGGTGGTGATTTTGTCCTGCTGGCCCGGAAATATTCCGATGACCCGAAGGGCGCCAGCGCGGGCGGTGAAATGGGTGTCATCTTCAAGGGAAACTTTCATAAGCGTTTCGAGAGCCTCGTTTTCAGCGTTACCGAGGGATCGGTTGCCGGACCCGTCAGATCCAGCAACGGGTATCACATCTTCCAGGTTGTTTCCTTTTCCCCGGCTTCCCCCCGCCCCTTGAATGAGGTTCGTCCAAGGATCGCCACCCTGATTCAACGTTCCAAGGCGCGTTCCATGGTAGGCGCCTTCATCTCCTCGCTTCGAGAAAAAGCCGACATCCTGATTCTCAGGGATGAAACCATAAATGGAGGGGATCATGAGCCTTCTGGCCGATTTCGTAAGTGAATACACCGAAGGGGTCCAAAAAAGGGAGCAGATGGGGATTCCTCCCCTACCGCTTACCGCCGGGCAGACAGGGGTTCTCTGCCGTCTCCTGTGTGAAAAAGATCTGGATCAAGGGATCCTCAGGATTGAAGGGTGCCGTGATACCAACGAAAGCCTCTTTTCCCTGCTAAAGGACCGGGTTCCCCCCGGGGTTACGGAGGCTTCCTACGTTAAAGCGGATTTTCTGGGAGGCATCATCAAAGGGGAAACCTCATCCCCGCTCATCTCCAAAGGCAGCGCCATTGAACTTCTCGGCCAGATGGGCGGAGGGGCCAACGTCCCCTATCTCGTCGAAGCGCTCTTTCAGGGCGGCGAAACGGTTGAGCAGGCCAAAAAAGCCCTTTCCTGCATTATTCTCATCTCCCCATTAACCCTGACCCACATCGCCGAGAAAGCCGGGGAAGGCAACTCCCATGCCGCAGACCTTCTGCGAAGATGGGCGGAAGCCCGATGGTTCGACCCCGCCATGTCCCTTCCCGACCGTATGGTTTGCCTCGTGGTCCGCACCACCGGAGAGATCAACACCGATTTCCTCTCACCGGCCCAGGAAGCTGGTACCCGGGACGACATCCCACTCCATGCGCTGTCCCTCCTTTCTTCGAGCCCCAACGACAAGGATTTTCTCAAACGGCTTCAAGGCCTGCGTGAAAAGAACCCCGGGGTTCCCTTCCTCTTTGCCGGGGATGTGGTGGGGACGGGCAGCAGCCGCAAATCGGCCTCCAACAGCCTCGTATGGTGGATCGGAACCGATATTCCTCATACCCCCAACAAAAAGCGCGGCGGGGTCGTCATGGCGTCCAAGATCGCCCCCATTTTCTTCAACACCCTTCGGGGCTGCGGTACGGTCCCTGTCCGGTGCCAGGCAGGAGCTCTCAAAGAAGGATCCCTGGTGGAAATCGATTTTTCGAAGGGCGAGGTGCGGGATTCAGGGACGGGGGACCTGCTCACGGAGTTTAAGATCGAACCCCCTTCCATCAGGGATGAATACAGGGCCGGGGGCAGAAACCTTCTCATTATCGGAAGGAAACTGACAACGAAAGCTCAGGATTACTGCCGGAAACTCGGTATCTCCCACGGGGAGCCGGCCGTGGCCATCCCCTCAACCCCCGGAACCGCCGCCGTTCAGGCCTTCTCCCTGGCCCAGAAACTTGTGGGAAAGGCAGCCGGATTGCCGGGGGTGATGCCAGGCAGCTACGTGGAACCGCAGGCACACCTGGTATTTTCCCAGGATACTACCGGCCGAATGACACGTCAGGAACTCGAAGAGCTGGCCTGTACCCACTTTGCCACGGTCTTTGTCCAGTCTTTCTGCCACACAGCGGCAGGGCCAAAAAGCAAGGATGCCCTTGCCCAGAGCACTCTCACTGAATTTGTGGACCGCCTGGGGGGGATCTCCCTGAGGCCCGGTGACGGTATCATCCATACTGTCGGCAACAGGTATTGCCTTCCCTATTTTGTGGGAACCGGAGGAGACAGTCACACCCGCTTCCCGATAGGGATCAGCTTTGCGGCCGGTTCGGATCTTGTCGCATTTGCAGCCAGTCAGGGATATTTCCCCCTGGATATGCCCGAATCGGTCCTGGTCCGTTTCCGCGGCCGGATCCAACCCGGGATAACCGTACGGGATCTTGTCAATGCGATCCCCTTTATCGCCCTTCGGGAAGGAAAACTGAACCTGAAAAAAGGCGATGAAAAGGTCAACATGTTTGCTGACCGGATCCTGGAGATCGAGGGGCTGGAAGACATCTCGGTCGAAGATTCTTACAAACTGACCGACACCTCGGCCGAAAGATCCGCCACCGCAGCCACCATTTCCCACTCACCGGAAAAGGTTCGGCAGTACGTCGAGAACAACCTGAAGTTTTTCAAGGAAACCTTCATCAAACGGAACCCCTCAAAACAGGTCCAGGTCATCATCAACCTCATGGAGAAGTGGCTGGCCAACCCGGAGCACATCGTTGCCGACAAAGACGCCCATTACGCCGATACTCTATTGATCGATCTCGAAACCATTACGGAACCCCTTCTGGCCGCCCCGAACGATCCCGATCGGATCGTTACCCTTTCCGAAGCGGCCGGAACGCCCATTGAGGAGGTGTTCGTGGGTTCCTGCATGACGGACGCGACAGATTTCCGTGCTGTCGCCCGGGTCCTCGTGAACCGGCAAATTCCTCACACCATGCGCCTTTGGGCCGTTCCCCCGGACCGGGAGTGCAACGTGGCCCTCGCCGAGGAAGGGGTACACCGATCGATCATGGAAGCGGGCGGGAACATTCACGTACCTGGCTGCAGCCTCTGCATGGGGAATCAGGGGCAGGTTGCCAAAGGAGCGACGGTCTTTTCCACCAGCA
Source organism: uncultured bacterium (assembly GCA_965603295.1). GTDB lineage: Bacteria > BMS3Abin14 > BMS3Abin14 > BMS3Abin14 > BMS3Abin14 > JAFGWO01. The sequence continues at coordinate 14,421 of CBFDCL010000052.1, forward strand.
CAAGAAACTTCGATAATCGGATGGGGGAAGGGGCCCAGGTCTTCCTTGGGTCCTCCCTCGTGGCGGGCCTCACAGCCTTTTTCGGCCGGATCCCCACGCTGGATGAGTATATGGGGACCTACCGCGAAAAGATCCAGCCCGTGGAAAGGGAATTTTCCGAGCCTTTGAGGTTCTGAAGAAAGAAGGGGCGTTAAACGTTTGACGTTTAACGTTCAACGTGAAGTTCTATAAAAATTCGAGGATGGTAGTATAAGGACATCAACTATAGATGGCTGCATTTGAACAGGAAAACCCCGCCCATGATGAGGAACGCAACGACATAAAGAAGACAGCCGGTCATCTCCAGGAGCTTTCTCTTTCTCATGTCTCCATTTTCACTCGGCATGACAGGCCGATCCTAGCAGATCCGGGGTTGAATGGAAACGGGAGCAGTTTTCCGTTCAACCGTGACTGTTTCTTAACACGGAAAATCCGGGATACCATTCAGTCCCCCCGGATTTCCCGTGTTTGTTGACTTTTTCCATAAATCGAGTTACTTATCCTTGCCCTCAGAAACAGTCCGGCGGTGTAGCTCAGGTGGTTAGAGCATGCGGCTCATATCCGCAGTGTCCGGGGTTCAAGTCCCTGCACCGCCACCATCAAAAATTAAGGCCTGAAAGGGCCTTTTTTTTCAGCCCAAAGCCCAAAACCCAAAGGCCAAGGGGAAGTCCACGTTGAACGTTGAACGTGACTGCACTCCCGTAACTTCAAACATCAAACCTCAAACATCAAACAGTTATTCTCAATCCTCAATT
>CBFDCL010000053.1:0-14565 GCA_965603295.1 uncultured bacterium
TAATCGATCAGAGTCAATGGCGGGTAGATGTTATCAAAGGACAGGCAGGTTTCAATGGCGCAGGTTAGATTACCGAATACGTCCAAATGTCGCCCCTGGGAATTACTGGTTGCTTTGAAGTTCACGGATGATCAAAAGGCCGTAAAATTCGAGCGGTACCTAAAATCCGGCTCCGGGCAGGCTTTCCTCAACCGCCACTTCAAATAAAAAGGGCCGCCTCAAAATGAGGCACCTAGAAAACCTGAGAATATGAGGTCCGACCCTATGGCTTGAACTTCACTTTGGTAACAGTTTGCGATGACAGCGCAATTGTCCAACTCTCAAACTTTCCAACTCTCAAACTTTCAAACTAATTTCTCAACCCTCAAACCGTTTCCCTTTGGGCCTTGGGCTTTGGACTTTGGGCTATGCGGAATAACCGTACCGCTTTCGCAGATCCGGCCACGCCACCAGATAAAGCACACCCAGAAACAGGAAGATGTCCCTGATAAGAGCCCAGCGAAGCTTCCAGGGATCCCTGTTCTCCTCGGAACAGGTTCCCTCATCAGCGGGGGCGGACGGGTCGGGCTCGATGAGGACAAAGGTGTTTCCTGAGCCGCTGCCATCCTCCGGAGGGAGGTCCAGCAGGGGAACCGCCTCGGAAGGTTCCTCGACGACCGTTTTCGCAGGGGAGAAGCAGCCGCAGTCGATGTCCAGGCCCAGCGCCACCCCGTAGCTCAAAACCCCCAAAAAGAGGATCATCATGGCCATGGTACCCAGGATGGCCCAGCGGCGATTCAGCAGGGTCCCGAGGCCGGCCAGCACTTCGACGGCCGGGAGCCCCATGGCGGCGCAGGGAACCAGAGGGTCCGGGAGGAAACGGTAGGCCGCGATGGCCTCGCTGAAACCGGTGGTGTCGGCCAGTTTGGTCGCGCCGGCGTAGAGGAACAGACCGCCGATGAACAATCGGTAGCCGTGGTAAAGGAGAGGGGACAGGAGCAGTCGCCCGACACGCCCTGACCTTTGGCTCGAAAGGATGATTTTAGTTTTCAGGTTCGGCCTCCCGCTGGAAATTCAGTGGTAAAAACACTAAACGGCGCACGCGATGTGGATTATTTTACGATCCCCGGGTTCTGTCAAGGGGGGGGGAACAGGACGCAGGAAAGTCAAGGTCCAACGTCCAACGAAGGGACCAAAAGTTAAACGTTGAATGCTGTTTTTCTTTAAACCTCAAACTTCAAACCCCTGTTCCCCTTCTGAACCCTGAACTCTGAACTCTGAACGGTTTTTTCCCGTTTGCGCCCTGGGACAGGTAGGGGTAAACTTTTATTCAGTACGGGCCATGGGGGTTGGCCCGGCGAAGATTCCGTTTCCTCCCTGATCACATCCCCGTGCCCGGACATTGAAAAATGGGGGTGCGCCATGTCAAAGACCATGGGAACAGTAGCTCTTTTCCTCATTGTTTTCCTTGCCTTTTCCATCTTTTCGATGATCGTCGCCAGGAAAGCCGAGGGGGCTGTCAAGTCGGAAGGGGTGTCCCTGCTCAATGTCGATGATCTGCACACGCTGGGAATCCTTGGCAGCGGCATTACCGTGGGAGTCATCTCCGACGGGGCCAACAGCCTTGTTGCCGCGCAGGCTGTCGGTGACTTGCCGGGTGTTTTCACAACCGGTAGCTGCACCCTTCCCACGTCCTGCAACGAGGGGACCGCAATGCTGGAAATCGTCCACGATGTGGCTCCGGCGGCGGGCCTTGCTTTTTGTGCAGGCATGGCCAGTACGGGCGATTTTCTCCAGTGCCTCACAGATCTGACGGCCCACGGTGTGGACATCATCGTGGATGACGTCCTGTTCTACGAGGAACCGTACTTTTCCGACGGCCCGGCCGCCCAGGCCGTGGCGTCCCTCGTCTCGTCGGGGATCATCTACATTGCATCCGCAGGAAACGATGGCGAGAGCCACTACGAGGCCCTTAAGGCCGGCGGCGGCTTTGAGCACGATTTTGGAGAGGCGGCCGGTGCGGGGGTCGATCCGTTCATGGAGATCCGGGTGGGGAGCGGGGAGGAAAACGACTTGACCGTCTACCTCCAGTGGAACGACGAATGGGGCAACTCCATTGCCAACTTCAACATGAGGTTGTGGGACGCAAGCATGAGCGCCGAGATCGCTTCAGCCCTCGGGGACCAGACGGGCGCAGACCCCCTCGAGATCCTGACCTGGACCAACAGTTCCGGACAGGCCGTCACCGTCAACCTCCTGGTGGAAGGCCTGGGCGGTGACGTGAGCACCTTCGAGATGTTTCTCAAGGGGGACGGGTTTCTCCAGGCCCAATACGTTGACGTCAACGGGGATGGCGGGGTCGTCGGCCACGCGGCCGTGCCGGGAATCATAACTGTTGGAGCTGTGGATGCCGCAACACCCACGACCATTGAACAGTTCAGCTCCCAGGGACCCTCAAGAATTGGAACCCTGACAATGATTACCCGTCCGAAACCGGACCTTGTTGCCGCTGATAACGTGTTGGTGAGCGGAGTGGGTGGCTTCGGAACTCCCTTCTCCGGCACTTCGGCGGCGGCCCCCCATGTGGCCGGGATCGCGGCCCTCCTTCTAAGCGCCGAACCGTCTACCACCGTTTCGGAAATTGGAAATGCATTGATCGGTTCAGCCGTGGACCTGGGAGACCCGGGTTTTGACTCTGTCTATGGATATGGCCGCGTGGACGCCCTTGCGGCCTTCAACAGACTAACCTCCGGAAGAGGCGGGGGCGGCTGTTTCATTGCCACGGCAGCGTACGGATCGATGGAGCACCCGGCGGTAAACATCCTCCGGCGTTTCAGGGATGAGGTTCTGATGAAATTCGGCACTGGAAGGGCTTTTATAAGATTGTATTACAGGCATTCCCCCCATGCGGCCCGGTGGATGGAAGACAGCCGGTGGGCCGGTGCCGTCGTTGGAATCCTCCTGTTTCCGGTGATCCTCATGGCCTGGGCAACTTTGAATCCGGGAATGCTGTTGATGCTGCTGATCTTGGCATCTGTGTACGTAACAGTCGCCGGACAAAGGAGGGCCTGCCGGAAAAAATACTGGACCTAGACCTGGACCTGAAAGGATCTTGTCTGTTTCATTTCAATGTTTTACGTTTAATGTTCAACGTGAAAACCGTGTTCGGAGTTCAGGGCTCTTCGCTGAAGCTACGGCGGACAAGTTACACACGGCCAGGGCGTGATGACTGGGCGTGTCATTGCGAGGTGCACACCAACCAAAGCAATCTCGGGCCAAGCCATAATACCGCTTCAGTTCCCTACCCTCACTCTTGAGATCGCTTCACGTGGGTAAGGATTCGCGATGACAGCGCGGTTTCGAAACTTTCAAACTTTCAAATTTCCAAACTCTCAAACTTCCATACTGTTCCTCCCTTCCATTTTCATATATCCTTGAAAAATTCGGGAATTCCCTTTCGGGTACCGTTTGAAAATGAGGAGATATCAATGATTCGCGTTGAAATCCCCGGCCTCGGCAGTCTGTCGTTTTATTACCTTGTTCTGGACCTGAACGGGACCCTCACGCTGGACGGGAACCTGATCCCCGGTGTTCGTGAGCGGTTGGAGAACCTTGCCGGGAGTCTGGACATCCACATCCTGACCGCGGATACCCTGGGCGGGGCCGCTGAAATCGACCGTGATCTGCCCGTGACCCTGAAAACCGTTTCGGAAAAGGACCAGGTTGAGGAAAAACGCGCCTACGTTCGCCACCTGCCCCGGCGCTCCATCGCTGTGGGGAACGGCCGAAACGACACCGGGATGCTGGCCGATGCGGCGCTGGGGATTGCGGTCCTCGGTCCCGAGGGTGTTTCCCCGGGGGCGCTGCAGGCGGCAGATGTGGTCGTGAACGATATTAACGATGGGTTGGATCTTTTGATCTATCCTGACCGGCTGAAAGCAACATTGAGGAGTTAATGCGGCCACCAATAGCACGTCATCTATCCCTCGCCTTCGCTCGGAACCCTGATCCTGTCGATGGGCTTCGTACTCCCTCCTCGGCAATCCTTACGTACGTTATCGTGTACGCTCCGGTTGCCTTGTCAGTCGAGCCTCGTATCTGACGCACTCTTGGCGGCCTTTATAGAGCGGGACCTCCGGTTTCCTCAGGACTCTGGCCTTGAATCCGGGGCACTCTGAACGACCTTAAAAATAGTAAAGGGGCCGTAAGGCCCCTTTTTTTGAAATTTGAAATTTGAAATTATTTTATCCCCCAAACACCACCGTTTTGCCGTTGTGGATCAAAACCCGGTTCTCCACGTGCAGGGCCACCGCCCGGGCGAGGACCATTTTTTCGATATCCTGGCCTTTCCTTTTCAGGGTCTCGATGTTGTCGCGGTGCGTGACCGAGACCACATCCTGGTAGATGATGGGCCCCTGGTCAAGGTCCTCGGTGACATAATGGCTGGTGGCTCCGATGATTTTGACCCCGCGCTTGAACGCCTGCATGTAAGGGTCTGCGCCGATAAAGGCCGGGAGAAAGGAATGGTGGATGTTGATGATGCTGTTTCGGTAGGACTGGACCAGCTTGGGCGTCAGGATCTGCATGTAACGGGCCAGGACGACGGTGTCCGTATGCTCCCTCTTGAGGATTTCGATGACCTGGTCCTCCTGTTCCCTTTTTGTCTCCTTGGTAACAGGGAGGAAGTGGTAGGGGATGTTGTAGTACCCCGCCATGTCCTGCAGGTCCTCGTGGTTGCTGATGATGCACGGGATGTCAATATCGAGGTGGCCGCTCCGCCAGCGGTACAGAAGATCCAGGAGACAGTGCCCCTGTTTGGAGACGAGGATCGCCACGCTTCTTTTCCTGTCCGAGAAGAAAAGGCGGTGGGCCATTCCCAGACGCCAGCACACCTGGCTGAATTCCGCGTCCAGGTCCTCCCTGCGGACCTGGAAGTTGGTCATGTCCCAGCGGATCCGCATGAAAAACATGTCCTCCACCGGGTCGGTGTGCTGATCGAGGTAAACGATGTTCCCGCCGTTGTCGAAGATCCAATTGGTGATGGTGGCGATGATCCCTTTTGTGTCCTTACCCTGGATAAGGGCGGTAACGCAAAGAGGGGCTGATTCGGTGCGTTCTTCCATGGGTTTCCTCTTCTCCGGCTTCTGAAAAACCCGGACCGCTTCGGTGGCCCGACAGCTTCGGTGTTGTCTAAACCTTTCTAGAATAAATAAAAAATAATAAAGGTCAACCTGAAATCATTCCCCGCAGTCCGGGATCTGAATTCGGGGAAGAGTGTTCCTGCTGCTGACGATTGTCACCCCTGAAATGGACTTGTTGGGCGCGGATGTGGTAAACAGATTCTGGTTTCCGTGTTCCTGACAGAGACCGAAAATGGGAGGGGGATCCGGAACGTTTCTGACACGAAATGAGGGGATTTCCCGGGAGGGAACTTTTGAAGATCACACCTGAAATTGTCCAACATGTGGCCCGCCTCGCGAGGCTGGACCTTGACGATGATGAGGCCCGGAAGATGCAGAAGCAGTTGGGAGATATCCTGGGCTACATTGGGCTCCTCGAGGAGTTGGATTTAGACGATATTCCTCCTACGTCCCACGTCATAAAGATGGACAACGTCATGAGAGAGGACGAAGTGAAACCCTCCCTCCCGGTGGGAAAAGGGCTCGCCAACGCACCGGAGAAAGAGGGAAATGCGTTTAAGGTGCCGAGGATTATAGAGGATTAGGCGAATTCCAAATTCCAGATTTCAGATTTCAAAATATATGCAGGACGGCTGCCTTTCCTTCCGAAGTCTGGAATCTGGAATCTTGATTCTGGAGTCTGAATTTTGAATTTTGAAATTTTTAATTATGTGACGGAGCCAACGTCAAAGACCCGGGAAAGGGAACCATGAAACTCTACCAGGAAACAATTCACTCACTGCATGAAAAGCTCAAGGAAGGCTCCGTCACTTCCACGGCCATCACCGAGAGTGTCTTCACCCGCATCCGCGAGGTGGAGGAAAAGGTCCACTGTTACATCACCCCCCGGGAAGATGCGGCCCTCGGGGCGGCCGCCGGGGCGGATGAGCGGTACCGGAACGGCGATGCCTTAGGCCCCCTGGACGGGATTCCCATTGGGGTCAAGGATATCTTCATCACCGAAGGGGTCAAGACCACGGCAGGATCGAAACTCCTGGAAAACTTCATCCCCCCTTACGACGGCACCCCCGTGACGCGGCTCAAGGCCGCCGGGGCGGTGATTACCGGGAAGCTGAACATGGATGAGTTCGCCATGGGGTCTTCCAACGAGAACTCCGGTTTCTTCCCCACCCACAACCCGTGGGACACGAACCTTGTCCCGGGTGGCTCCTCGGGCGGTTCCGCCGCCGCGGTGGCGGCCGGGGAGGCTGTAGGCGCCCTCGGCACCGATACCGGTGGATCCATTCGCCAGCCGGCCTCCCACTGCGGGGTCGTGGGCCTTAAACCCACCTACGGGAGGGTGAGCCGCTACGGTGTCATCGCTTTCGCTTCTTCCCTCGACCAGGTGGGGCCCATCGCGAGGGACGTCACCGACTGTGCCGTTCTCCTGCAGGCTATCGCGGGGCACGACCCGGCCGACAGCACCTCCGCAAAAGTTCCCGTCCCGGATTACCCTTCCCTCCTCACCGGGGATATCGAGGGGATGAAGATCGGCCTTCCCGAGGAATATTTCCTCGAGGGCCTCGAACCGGAAGTGGAGGAACTGGTGCGCAAGGCGGCGGCGGACCTGGAAGGAAGAGGCGCCAGGCTGGTTCCGGTGAACCTTCCCAGCACGAAATACGCCGTGGCCACCTACTATATCATCGCCCCTGCCGAGGCTTCCTCGAACCTGGCCCGTTACGACGGGGTGAGGTATGGGGTGCGCGTCCCGGATCCCGATGGACTCATCGGGATGTACCGCCGGACCCGTAACCGGGGTTTCGGTCCGGAGGTGAAAAGGCGGATCATGCTCGGGACCTTTGCCCTTTCAGCGGGTTATTACGACGCCTATTACGGCAAGGCGCAAAGGGTGCGCACCATGATCCGGAGAGAAATGGATGAGGCTTTCTCCAAAGTGGACATCCTCCTTTCCCCGACGGCTCCCACACCGGCCTTCCCTCTGGGGGACAGGGTGGACGACCCGATCCAGATGTACCTGTCCGATGTCTTCACCATCCCCGTCAACATCGCCGGGGTGGCTGCGGTCTCCGTCCCCTGCGGGCTTACCAGAAAAGGGCTCCCCGTCGGTGTTCAGTTCATCTGTCCGGCTTTCGGGGAAGAGACCCTGCTCAACGCGGCCTACGCGTACGAACTGGAGAGGGGGGAGTTTCCGGAATGCCCGCTTTAAATCTGTTTAACGTTTAACGATTAACGTTTAACGAAAAACAGTGAACAGGACTCAGGGCGCTTCGAGGATAAAGATCTTTGGTTCAGTTTAAGGACCTGGAGTCTGAAGGTTTGGAATTGGATTATAGAGATTGATAATGAAAGCAAATCATTCTCTATCTTCTAAATTCCACTTTCTAAACTTGCTGGTTCTACCTGTTAAACATTAAACGTTAAACATTAAACCTCAGTTCAGAAATTTTTCGGGGAAAAATTTTATGGGATATGTAACCGTCATAGGCCTTGAAGTCCACGCCCAGTTGAAGACCGAAAGCAAGATCTTCTGCGGGTGCAGCACAACGTTCGGGCGCGAGCCCAACGCCAACACCTGCCCCGTGTGTCTCGGGATGCCGGGGGTCCTGCCTGTCCTCAACCGAAAAGTCGTGGACTTCACCATCATGATGGGTCTTGCCACTAACTGCCGGATCGCTTCCGAAAGTATCTTTGCCAGGAAGAACTATTTTTACCCGGACCTCCCGAAGGGTTACCAGATCAGCCAATATGAAGCCCCCATCTGCGAGGACGGCTGGGTGGATATCAATGTGGATGGCGAGAGCCGACGCATCGGGATCACACGGATCCACATGGAGGAGGACGCCGGCAAGCTTGTGCACGAAGGGGCTCTTGATTCTTCCAGGGCGAGCTTCGTGGATCTTAACAGGGCGTGTGTTCCTCTCATGGAGATCGTGAGCGAACCGGACATCCGCTCACCTGAAGAGGCCAGGGCCTACATGCAGACGTTGCGCGATATCGTTGTGTACCTCGGGGTCTGCGACGGGAACCTGGAAGAGGGGAGCCTGCGCTGTGACGCCAACATCTCGGTGATGCCCGAAGGGTCCGACACCTTTGGAACCCGCGCCGAGATCAAGAACATGAACTCCTTCCGATTCCTCCAGCAGGCGTTAGAGTACGAGATCGACAGACAGATCGACCTTATCGAAAGCGGCGGTCGGGTGGTCCAGGAGACGCGCCTCTTCGATTCGGACAAGGGCGTCACCCTGTCCATGCGGGGTAAGGAGGAGGCCCACGACTACCGGTACTTCCCGGAGCCGGACCTGGTTCCCATCCGCACTGATGAGGCCTGGATTGGGCGTATCCGGGAGGAACTGCCCGAGCTGAGAACTGAAAAGAAAAAGCGGTATGTCGATGATATGGGAATCCCCGAATACGACGCAGAGGTGATCACCACCGACAGGGAGACGGCACTCTTCTTCGAGGAGGCGGTGGCCGCCGGAGCGGATGCCAAGAAGGCAAGCAACTGGGTCATGGGGGAGTTCGCGCGGCTCGTGAAGGAGAAGGGTCTTGATGCCGCGAAGATCACACCTGCCCAACTGGCGGCCATTATCGGTCTCGTGGACGGGGCTACCATATCCGGTTCCGCGGCCAAGCAGGTGTTCGACGAAGTGTTTGAAACCGGTAAGGATCCAGAAATTGTGGTGGAAGAAAAGGGCCTGGCCCAGGTCTCGGACGAAAGTGCCATCGAGGAAGAAGTGAAGAGGGTCCTCGACGCCAACCCAGACCAGATCCAGCAGTTCAAAGACGGCCAGGAGAAGGTCCTGGGTTTCTTCGTCGGTCAGGTGATGAAGGCGAGCGGGGGGAAGGCTAATCCGAAACTCGTGAACGAGATACTGCGAAAATTACTCGCGGATTAGCGACACAAAGGACCCGGGAAAAACCGCCCGACGCGGGGACACGGAGACGCGGAGAATAAGACCAGACGTGGAGCCGCCGGGACGCAGGGACACGGAGAAAGATTTCCCCCGCGTCCCCCTTTCCCCGTGTCTCCGTGTCATGTGCTTCCTTCGCGTCGGAGGAACCCAACGAAGGATTACACATCATGAGCACCATCCGGCCAATTCAATGGGACACCGTCGGGAAGAAGCTGATCCTCCTCGACCAGACGCGGCTGCCTTCCGAGGAGCTCTACATCGAGTACACCGAAGCCGGTGATGTGGCCGAGGCCATCCGTTCCCTGGTGGTGCGGGGCGCCCCCGCCATTGGATGTGCGGCGGCCTACGGTGTCGCTCTGGCGGCGATCCAGTACACCGGTGATGATCCTCGGAATTTGTGGGAGACCATTCGAAATTCCATGGAAATCCTGGCCGGGTCCCGTCCCACCGCGGTGAACCTCTTCTGGGCCCTGGACCGGATGGGGAATATCCTCCATTCCATGGAAGGTCAGGAATGCCCGAGGATCCGGAACGCCCTGGAGAAGGAGGCGGTGAGGATCTTCGAGGATGACCTCGCTTCCTGCCGGGCCATGGGGGACCTTGGAGCGAGCCTGGTACCCGTCAACGCCAGAATCCTGACCCACTGCAACGCGGGCGCTCTGGCCACCGCCGGCTACGGCACCGCACTGGGTGTGATCCGGTCCGCCCACCGGGAGGGGAAGGTCAAAATGGTCTGGGTGGACGAGACCCGGCCGGTCCTCCAGGGGGCGCGCCTCACCGCCTGGGAGATGGTGCACGAGGGGATCCCCGCAACGCTCATCACCGATAACATGGCTGGACGGCTCATGGGTTCGGGGGATGTGGATTTCGTGGTGGTAGGGGCTGACCGCATCGCCGCCAACGGCGATGTGGCCAACAAGATCGGAACCTATTCCGTAGCGGTCCTTGCAAAGCACCACAAGATCCCCTTCGTTGTGGCGGCCCCGGTGTCCACCTTTGATACCGATGTCCCCTGCGGGGAACAGATTCCCATCGAGGAAAGAGATCCGGGGGAAGTCAAAGGTTACGGCGGGGAAACATGGGCACCGGACGGGATCCGCATCTTTAACCCCGCTTTTGATGTGACACCGGCTTCACTGGTGACCGCCATTGTCACGGAGAAGGGGATCATGAAGCCCCCCTTTGAACCTTCCATCTCCTCCCTGGTTGGGAAAAGGTGATACTGTGCCTGCTACCTTGGAGCGGCTTACCAGGTTGATACGGTCCAGCGGCCGCTCGGTTGATCCGAACGGCCTGGATTCCCTGTTGGGGACACTCACCGACCGGTCATCGGAACTCGGTCTGCGAAAGGATTTCACCCGTCGGGCTGTCACCAGTGCCCTGAGAACAGCCGACCCGAGATCGGCCCTGAACCGAACGGCAAGGGTCCTTTCCTCCATCGAAGATCCCAACTTTTATTCCCTGCTGGAGGATCCAGCGGGGATCCGGTCCTTCATGGCCATCCTGGGCTTCAGCAATTTCCTTTCTTCCCTGATCCTGCGCTCACCGGAAGATTACATCTGGCTCATGAGGAAAGTGGGCCTTTCAAAGGGGCGCTCGGCTCCGGACATGGACCAGGATCTCTCCCTGGCTCTGAGCGGGGCACCGGTGGGGGAAGCCCCGGGCCTACTGAGGAAAAACAGGTACCGGGAGATGCTTCGCATCGGGGTCCGGGATCTTCTGGGGGAAGCTTCCCTCGAGGATACGGTTACGGACATCTCCAACCTGGCCGAGGTTTCCATTGAAGCCGCAGTCCAAACGGCCTTTGAGGAAATGAAGGAAAAACATGGGGTTCCCGTTCAGGTCACCGGCCACGATATCCGGCGTCCGGGCCGATTCAGCGTCCTCGGACTCGGGAAACTGGGGGGAGAAGAGTTGAACTACAGCTCGGACATTGACCTGTTTTACCTTTACTCTTCCCACAAGGGGATGACCACGGGAAGGCTCACTCCCGGCGGCGGTTACAGGGATGCGGTGGAGAACCATCGGTTCTTCGTCAGGATGGGTGAGATCATCACCCGGCTCCTGGGGGACCGGACCGAGGACGGTATCGTATTCCGGGTGGACCTGCGGCTGCGCCCGGAGGGGGAGTCGGGGGAGATCGCCTATTCCCTTCCTAGCCTGGAGGTTTACTACGAATCGTGGGGGCGCACTGTGGACCGGCTGGCCCTTCTCAAGGGTAGAGCCGTGGGCGGGGATCGTAGGCTGGGGGAGGATTTCCTCGAGCTCATGTCCCCCTTTGTTTACCGGCGGCTCATGGATTACGAGACACTGGAGGAGATAGGGTCTTTAAAGGGCCGCATCGATCGTCATGTCCGGGAGGAGGAGAGGGGCGTTACCGACATCAAGCTCGGGCGGGGTGGAATCCGCGAGATCGAGTTCATCGTCCAGAGCCTGCAGCTCATCCACGGCGGGAGGACCCCCGCTATCCGGGAGAAAAACACCGTTAGAGCCCTGGAACGCCTCATGCGAAACGGGTTTCTATCCGAAAGGGACGCGGAGGACCTCGGGGAAGCTTACGTTTTTTTCCGTAATGTGGAACACAGGATTCAGCTTGTGGAGGAGCGTCAGACCCAGGTTCTCCCGGGTAATCGGGAGGATCAGGAAAAGCTGGCGTGGACCCTCGGGTACATCCACAATGGCCTCCCGGACCTGGCCCGTTTTGAAAAGGATCTTAACGGATTCAGGGAGAAGGTCCGGGAACTTTTCGACCGGCTTTTTGCGCGTCCTGATACCTCTTCCATTCCCGCACCCCCGGGCCAGGTTGATATCCTGGATGAGGACCTGTCGCTAGATGATGCTGTCAAAATGCTGTCGCAGTTGGGGTTTTCGGATCCGGGGAAAGCCTACGAGAACCTGATGCTCCTTCGCGATGGTCCGCCGAGGGGACATTTCTCCAATGCCTGCAAGGTTCTTTTGCGGCGGATCGCCCCTGGTCTTCTGGGGCACCTGAAGGACGTGCCCGACCCCGACGGTGCCCTTCTCAACTTCGAGCGGTTTATCACCAGGGTAGGTGCGAGGGCCTCCTATTACTCCATGCTCGCCGAAAACCCCGAGACCGTGCGTCTCCTTGCGGTCCTTTTCGGTTCAAGCCCCTTCCTTTCCGCCCTGGTCATCCGTCAGCCGGACCTTCTGGACGTCATGGTCGCCGGTACCGGGCTTTCAGCCCCGAAGTCCAGGGATGTCATGACGGAGGAGGTCCGTGGCCTCCTGGTTTCGAGCCCTTCCCTCCAGGATGAACTCACCTTCCTTCGCCGCTATCGCAACGGGGAGATCCTCCGCATCGGCCTCGGGGACCTTCTCGGACTCAGGGAACTCCTGGAGATAAACGCCGAACTGTCTGTTCTGTCGGAGGTCCTGATAGACGCGGTCTGGAAAATCGCCCGAAGGGAAGCCGGGGACGGCGAGGGGAAGGGGGAGGGGAAGGGCACTTTTGCCGTGGTGGCTCTGGGGAAGATGGGCGGCCGGGAGATGAACTACAGCAGCGATCTCGACATGGTTTTCATCCACGGCGGATCCGAGGCCGATCGTGAGATTTACACCCGGGTGGCGCAGAGGATGATCACCTACCTTTCGAGCCCCACGGGAGAAGGTGTGCTTTACAGGATCGACATGAGGCTTCGACCCTCGGGCCACTCCGGGCCCCTTGTGACCACCCTGAAAGCGTTCGAGAGGTATCACAGGGAAGAGGCAATGGTGTGGGAACACCAGGCCCTGACCAAAGCCAGGTGGGTTGGGGGGGATACGGAGTTCCGGGAAAAAGTGGAAAAGGTCCTCGGGGAGCTGGCTTTCGGAAGGCCCTTCGGTCCGGATCAGCTGGAGGAGGTGATAAGGATCCGGGGGCGGATGGAGGAAGAGATCGCCCGAGAGGGGAAGGAACCCCATTTCGATATCAAGACGGGGAGGGGCGGGATCGTGGACATCGAGTTCGCCGTGCAGATGCTCCAGCTGGCCCACGGCCCCGACAACATCTCCCTGCGAACGCCATCGACCCTCAACGCTCTCGAATCCCTTGCGAAAACTGGACTTGTTGAGGAAAAACAGTATAATACACTGCGCCGCGCGTACCTCTTCTTCCGGGAAATCGAGAACCGTTCCCAGATATTTCAGGACCGGTCGGACCCGAGGGTTCCCACGGATGTGGCCGAAGCGATCCCGATGGCGAAGAGGGCAGGCTACCCGGGGAACGAGAAGGGGGCCGGCCGCTTCCTCGGGGATGTGGCTCAAACCAAAGAAAAGGTCCGGGGTGAATTCGACCGCATCGCGGCGGTTTTGCTTAAGGAGATCAAGGCGACGGCCAGGGAGTAACCCGGCTGTGACATCATGGAGGATCACGGATGGTGACACCGGTTTCAAAGATCTGGATGAACGGGGAGATGGTGGATTGGGATGACGCACGAGTCCACGTCCTGACCCACACGCTGCATTACGGCCTTGGTGTGTTCGAAGGGATCCGGTTTTACAAGACACCCGAGGGGCCCGGAATCTTTCGCCTGAAGGAACATGTAAAAAGGCTTTTTGCCTCGAGCCATATCTGCAGGATCAAGGTGCCCTTCGACTACGAGACCCTGTTTAATGCTCATCTTGAGGTGGTCCGGGTCAACGGCCTCACGGACGGATACATCAGGCCGGTTGTCTATCTCATGGACGGGCCCATGGGGCTCCTGGTGACCGATGACCACCCTGTCGGCGTTTTCATCGCCACTTGGGCGTGGGGCGCCTACCTTGGGGAGGAAGGCCTGAAAAACGGGATTCGGACCAAGATCTCATCCTTTTCCAGGAACCACGTCAACGCCATCATGACCAAGGCGAAAATCAACGGGGCCTACGTCAACTCCATCCTTTCCAAGAGGGAAGCCAAACAGGCAGGCTACGACGAGACGATCATGCTCGATACCGACGGCTATATCAGTGAAGGAAGCGGGGAGAACCTGTTTATCGTCCGTGACGGTGTTCTGAAAACCACCCCCCTGACCTCCGTGCTGGAGGGGATCACCCGCGACACTGTCTTTGAACTGGCCAACCGGATGGGCTACAGGTTCGTAGAGGACCGGTTCACGAGAGATGAGCTCTACGTTGCCGATGAGGCGTTCTTCACCGGGACAGCGGCCGAGATTACCCCCATCCGGGAGGTGGACGACCGCGTCATCGGCGAAGGCCGGCCGGGGCCGGTTACCAAATCCATCCAGGAGGCCTACTTCAAGGCCGTCCACGGGGAGGATCCCCAGCACAAAGACTGGATCACAGTGGTCAAGTAATAGTATTAGTATTAGTAGTAGTATTTGTAATAGTTTATTAGAAGTAATAGCCCAAAAAATTTCTTCGGGGATGGTTCGCTGATCTTGGGTAAGAGTGACTGCGTTTTTTTCCATCACCATTAACATTACTACTACTATTGCTACTGCTACTACTGCTACTACTGCTACTTTTTTCCCCACGTCCTGGAGTCGCCGTTGACCGATGAGCCGCAAAAGGGTGATAAAACTCTATAT
>CBFDCL010000054.1:0-14115 GCA_965603295.1 uncultured bacterium
TTCGCCTTGACTCCGATCTTTCCCTGCGGATATCCGGCTGCCGGACCCGCGGTTCCCTACTCGATGATGTCGGCCACCACTCCGGCGCCCACGGTCCGACCACCCTCACGAATGGCAAACCGAAGCTCCTTCTCCATCGCAATGGGAGTGATCAAATCCACTTCAATGGACACGTTATCCCCAGGCATCACCATCTTCACGTCCGAAGGAAGGGTCACGACCCCTGTCACGTCCGTCGTCCGGAAATAAAACTGAGGACGATAACCATCAAAAAACGGCGTGTGGCGACCTCCCTCCTCCTTCGTCAATACATATACCTCCGCCTTGAACTTCGTATGAGGCGTGATGCTTCCAGGAATGCACACCACCTGACCGCGCTCGATCTCGTCACGCTTCACACCGCGAAGCAAAAGACCTATGTTGTCACCGGCCTGACCCTGGTCCAGAAGCTTCCGGAACATCTCCACGCCCGTCACAACCGTCTTGTTCGTCTCACGGATCCCGACGATCTCCACCTCTTCACCAACCTTGATGATCCCGCGATCAACTCGGCCCGTCGCCACCGTCCCGCGACCAGAAATGGAAAAAACATCCTCAACAGGCATCAAAAACGGCTTGTCCACCACTCGCTGAGGCTCCGGTATGTACGCGTCGATCGCATCCATCAGCTCGAATACAGAACCGCAGTCCGCACAGCTCGCATCACCGCAGCCGTGCTCCAGGGCCTTTAACGCGCTCCCCTTGATCACGGGAATGTCGTCCCCGGGAAACTCATACGCCGAAAGAAGCTCGCGAACCTCAAGCTCCACCAACTCCAAAAGCTCAGGATCGTCAACCATGTCCACCTTGTTCATGTATACAACAATGTAAGGAACACCCACCTGACGCGCCAGCAATATGTGCTCCCGCGTCTGAGGCATCGGACCGTCCGCAGCAGATACGACCAGGATCGCTCCGTCCATCTGAGCTGCACCCGTGATCATGTTCTTTACATAGTCCGCGTGACCAGGACAGTCCACATGAGCGTAATGACGGTTCGCCGTCTCATACTCCACGTGAGCCGTCGCTATCGTGATCCCCCGCTCACGCTCCTCAGGGGCCTTGTCAATCTCGTCAAACGGAATGAACTGGGCCCCGCCAGCATGCGTCAAACACTTCGTGATCGCTGCCGTTAACGTCGTCTTACCATGGTCAACATGACCAATCGTACCTACGTTAACGTGCGGCTTCGTCCTCTCAAACTTCGCCTTGGACATCGTCTCCTCCTTAGAGATCTCTCACTTTAGCTGGTCCTTGCCCTGCTCCCAGCCCGGTCAACCTCCATGGCGCGGGCCCCAAATCTATTCTGATGGAGCCCACGGCCGGGATTGAACCGGCGACCTCTTCCTTACCAAGGAAGTGCTCCACCCCTGAGCTACGTGGGCAAGTTGTCTATTTGGAGCGGGAAACGGGACTCGAACCCGCGACCCTCAGCTTGGAAGGCTGACGCTCTAGCCATCTGAGCTATTCCCGCAAAAAATCGCCCTTCCCAACGGCATTCCGCGTACCCCGTCCAGAACAGATTATCCCCGTCCCTGAACCGGCCTTCCCTCCGGAACACCCCATCAAGGATCTTCTTACATATTCATGTTCAAGGCCTTTCCAGACCTCTTATTGAAAATGGTGGGGAGTGATGGATTCGAACCACCGTAGGCAGCGCCAACGGGTTTACAGCCCGCTCCCTTTAGCCACTCGGGCAACTCCCCGGAAACCAACCTCTTTTCAACTTGGAGCTGGCGAAGGGACTCGAACCCGCAACCTGCGCATTACAAGTGCGCTGCTCTACCAGTTGAGCTACGCCAGCGTCATTCAGATGCCTGATGAGATTCCGAGGTGAAAAGAATAACACGCTTTTTTAGAGGGTCAAGGAGGGTTTGTCAAGGGGAAATTCCGGACCTGAGGTCCCGAGGGGAAAGTTGAAAGGGAAAAGGGGAAAGAAAATGAATTCACTGGGAAGCACGCGAACAAGGATCTCTTTTAACCTTTAACCTTTTCCCTTTCCACTCATCACATGGTGAATGGCGATCCCCGCCGCCACGGACAGGTTCAGCGACCCCGTCGGTCCCGTCCCCCCAATGGTCACAATGGAATCGCACGCAGCCCGGACCCGCCCCGAAAGTCCCCGGTCCTCGCTCCCGAAAACCAGGGCGACCTTGCCCCCTCCCGGGTCCCATCGGGAAAGAGGATCACCCCCTTTTTCCACCCCGGCTACCAGATAGCCGGCCCCCGCAACCGATCGGCAGGCTTCCGGAACCCCTTTAAAAATCACTACCGGCAGGCTCTCAATGGCCCCCGCGGAGGCTCTTGAAGCACTGGAGGACAGAGGAGCGGTTCCCTTATCCGGAACCAGAAGGGCCCTCGCCCCGAGAAAGGAACAGCACCGGGCAACCGCTCCCAGGTTTCGCGGGTCTTCCACCCCGGCCAGCAGGACAAGCAGATCAGCCCCTCCCGGGGGTTCGAACATCAGGATCTCATCCAGGGTGAAAACAGGCAGAGCACCGCATTCCAGAACAACGCCCTGGTGTTTTGAGTTACCGGCCAGAGATCCGATCTGCCCTGTGTCGGACACCGTCACGGGGACACCGGAATCTTCGGCCAGGCGCACCAGGTTTTCCAGACCTTTTTTCCGGGACACAAAAAGGCGAAAAAGCGGCCTCCGACGATGCCTCAGGGCTTCCGCGACAGGCTGAAAACCGGAAAGGTACTGGATCTCGTCGTGATCCTTCATAATATAGCCCAAAGCCCAAGGCCCAAAGTCCAAAGTCTCAAACAATTGTGCGATCCCATCAGGTCCGAAGCCTCCTTCGGGCGTTGGCCCTTGGACATGGGGCTGGTCCTGTTCCTGCTAATTCTTTTTTGGAATGAGAACAGGACCCTGTGGTGTATCCTGCACCTCATATCCAAGTTCAGCAATAGAGTCCCTGAGCTGATCGGCACGTGCCCAGTCCTTTGAGCTTCTCGCTTCCACACGTTCTTCCGCCAGGGCCTGGGCCTTCTCTCGACCATCCCCATCCTTGTCCCCACTCTCGAACCAGGCTTTTCCTTCTCCAAGCCCGCCCTGGAAAAAACCCAGCACCCCTCCGATCCCGCGGAAAAACCGCCCGACCTCCTCTTTCCACCGGACGGAAACGCCCCCCTTTCCTTCGTTGGCACCGTCGAGGACCGCGTTGAGGCTTCCAAGGGCCGCGAAAAGATGCCCAATAGCGGCGGCTGTGTTGAAATCGTCGTCCATGGCCCTTCTAAAGGCCGGTTCCACTTCCCCGTTCAGGATACCGACAGATTCCGCTTCGGGTTCATCCATATCCCGATCCTCGGCTCCCATTCGGTCTGCACGGGCAAAGAGGTTCATGAAACGTTCGTACCGGACTCTTGCCTCCTCCAGAGCTTTGTCGGAAAAATCCAGGGGACTCCTGTAGTGGGTCGAAAGGAGGAAAAAGCGCACGACCTCAGGCCGGTATTTCTCCAGGACGTCCCGAATAGTGAAGAAGTTCCCCAGGGACTTGGACATCTTCTCGCTGTCGATGTTCACGAACCCGTTGTGCATCCAGTACCGGACGAACTCCCGGCCGAAGGCACCCTCCGATTGAGCGATCTCGTTCTCGTGATGGGGGAAGATCAGATCCTTGCCGCCGCCGTGGATATCGAACGGCTGACCCAGGATGTCCGCAGACATGGCTGAGCATTCGATATGCCATCCCGGCCTTCCTCTCCCCCAAGGGCTGTCCCACGAGGGTTCGCCGGGCTTGGAGCTTTTCCAAAGGGCAAAATCGAGGGGGCTCTTCTTCCGTTCGTCCACATCGATCCGGGCCCCGGCCTGAAGCTCCTCGATATTCCGCCGGGAGAGTTTCCCGTAGCCATGAAAAGCCTCCACTTCGAAGAACACATCCCCCTGGACCTCGTAGGCAAATTCTTTCTCCTCAAGGGCTTTCACCGTGTCGATGATCTGGGCCATGTATTCCGTGGCCCGAGGCTCCACATCAGCCCTCTTCACACCCAAGGCCTCCATATCGACATCATGGGCCTCGATAAAAGTCTCTGCGAGAACCTTCCAATCAACACCCTGCTCATTGCTCCGGTTGATGATCTTGTCGTCGATGTCGGTGTAGTTGCGCACGTACGTGACATCATACCCGGAGTACCTGAGGTAACGCGCGATGATGTCAAAAGCTACCGCCGCCCTCGCGTGGCCGATGTGGCAGTAGTCATAGACGGTAACGCCGCAGGCGTACATTCCTACCTTGGGAGGATTAATTGGTGTAAATTCCTCCTTCTTCCCGGAGAGTGTGTTGTAGACGCGCAGTGTCATGGTTCAAACCTCTCGATACGGGGACGCGGGGACGCGGAGAAGAAAACACCTGATCCGGGAACACATAAATATGTATTTTTCATCAAATTGAATTTTCATAATTACATCAAGCCCTCTTTTTTCCGGTACTGTTTGGACTTTTCTTCCGGACTACGTCTGAAACCTTGTCACCTTTTTCCATTATGCCGCCTGGCGTAGCAGGTTTATTTGATGTCACAGGATCTGGCACTTGATCTGCTGTTTGTTTCTGCCTTTCCCCGTGTCCCCGCGTCACGCCGTCTCCGTGTCAGGAGGTTTCGCGTTCAATCCGTTTTACCATTGCCACCGCGAGTGCCGCCATCCCTTCCCCTCTGCCGACGAACCCCATGTTCTCCCCGGTGGTCGCCTTGATATTCACACTCCCCTCAGGCATCCCGGCATTCTCGATGTTTACAATCATATGGCCGATATGGGGCGCGACCTTGGGCTGTTCAGCCACCAGGGTGACGTCAACATTGACCGGTATGTAGCCGTCCTTTTCCAGGATAGTCAGGACATGTTGGAGCAATTCGAGGCTGTCCGCGTCCTTATAAACTTCATCTGTATTGGGAAAGTGCTGTCCGATATCCCCCAGGGCCGCCGCCCCCAGCAGAGCGTCCATCAGGGCGTGGACCAGGACATCCGCGTCGGAGTAGCCATGCAGGCCTTTCTCGGATGGGATGTCCACTCCACCGAGGATGAGCCTACGCCCCTCGACCAAACGGTGGGAATCGTAACCTATTCCTACCCGAAAATTGTTCATTCTTTCCTCTCCCATATTATGATTCCCATCCTCCACAACACGGTGAAGGGGAACGCGGGGCAGTTTCCCCACGTTGGACATTAGACCTTGGACGTTAGACAGTCCTTTTTACACTCTGCACTCCTGAGTTAAAGCTTCGAGCCTTGACTCAGGATGACCCACCGGACCAATTCCAAATCATCTGGAGTCGTAACCTTGATATTTCGCACATCCCCTTTAACCAGCCGCACATCGTGCCCCAACTGCTCGATAAGGGAAGCGTCGTCTGTAACCGACCAATCTTCTTTCAAGGCGCGCCTGTGTGCACTCACAATGAGATCACGGTGAAATGCCTGAGGTGTCTGCGCCCGGAAAAGCCGCTTCCGGTCGAGGGTCTTGCTGACTGTCTCTCCCCCGTCCGCGGACTCTTTGACCGTATCGGTCAGGAGAACGGCTGCCGTCGCAGCTCCCCACTCCAGGGCCGCTTCCAGCACATCGTGAATGACAGGGAGGCTGACCAGGGGACGGGCCCCGTCATGGATCAGGACAAGGTCTCTATGGGCCGGTGCCGCATTCAGGAGGTTCCACACCGTCTGCTGCCTCTCCCTCCCTCCTTCGCTTACGGAAACACCATCCACGAGCCCGGCTTTCGCAACAACCTCCCGTTCGCAAAGGTCCACCTCGTCGGGACGGACAGCCGTGGTGATCTGATCGATAAAGGGGCTCTTTAGCAACGCCCTCAAGGTCCTCGAAAGGAGGGGCAGCCCCTCTACGTCTACAAAGGCCTTGCTGTAACCGAGGCCCATCCGGATACCGGAACCGGCAGCGGGGACAGCGGTGTAGACGCGGCCTAACAACGGTCCACGCTCCAGGACCAGGGGCAGTCCAGAGTCCAATGTTCAAAGACCAAAGGGTAATTCTTATCGATAAACAGCCCTTCCCCTTTTCCTTGGGCCTTGGGCTTTGGGCGAAAAACGCTCCACTCCCGCGAAGCATTGGCAGTCCAACGTCCAACGTCCAATGTCCAAAGGGTAGTTCTTGGCAGAGAACAGCTTCTGCCCCTTCTCTTTGGGCTTTGGACTTTGGGCTTTGGACTTTTGACTATCGCGGCGCACGCGTAGTGCACTTTAAAACAGTTCCCCCTGATCATCCTCTTGTCCGTCCCCCTCAGGAGGCGCTTCCTCCGGTTCTTGTCGTTTTTCCTCTGTCTTCTGACTTCTGACTTCCGGTTCTTCCCCGTCCTGCACCCTGTGCCCTTCGCCCCGTTTCTCCCGTTGGACGTTGGACGTTGGACCTTGGACGGTCTTTTCTCCGCTCTGATTTTCAGTCCGGAACTGGAACGTCCTCCTTAACCCCCTGACGAACGCTTCCCCGCCGGGGGGATCCGGGGCGGCGGAACGGATCATGTCCAGCTTCGCATCCAGATCATCGGCATTGTGAACCACCAGGGCCTCGGCCGTAACGGGCGCCTTGGGGGAACCGAGTTCCAGCTGGCCATGGTGGGAGAGGATGATGTGCAGAAGTTCGAGGGCCAGTCTTTCCGGAAACCCGGGGATTAAGCGAATCCAGTCCTCAACAATAGAAACACCGCGTGCGATGTGGCCGATGAATTTGCCGTCGAGAGTATATCTCAGGTCGCCGGCCACCTCGTATTCCAGAATTTTTCCGGTGTCGTGCAGGAGGGCCCCCACGGTCAGCAGATCCCGGTCAAGGAAGGCCGCGGCTTCGGCGACCCCCAGGGCAATCTGACAAACGCCCAGACTGTGCTCGGCCAGGCCTCCGATCCGGGCGTGGTGCATGGTGATAGCCGCAGGGGAGATGAAAAACGCATCGAATACTGCGATGTCTTCCCTCATGACGGTCATCAGGGAAGAGAGGGAACGGTTCCCGATATCGTCCACCCTTGAACGGAATTCCCTTCGAAGTTCCTCCTCCGACCTTATGGTGGAGGGGAAAATCGCCCTCGGGTTGACCGGTTCCTGAACCTTCTCAATGGTTTCGACGATAAGTTGAAGCTTTTCCTGGTAAAGTTGGGCCGTTCCCCTCACCTGGACGGGGACCCCCTCAACCAAGCCCGGGAGAGACTTTTGTTCCATGTCCCACACACGGGCTTCCACATCGGCCGCGGGAGAACCGAGGACCAGGGCGAGATAGGGTTTGCCGCTCCTGGTCAGCCGTTCGTCGATGCTCTTTAAGAGGAACACCCCGTCGAACCGTTCATTGGGGGAAAATTGAGCCGTCAAACCGACTCTCCCGTCTTGAGACGGTGGACAGAAAGAACCATGGCAACATGATGGGCAAAATATTCCAGCATGGTGACCGTCTCAGGGGGGATGGGCTGGAGAGTATATTTCCGGTCAGCACCTATAACCCCCATAACGTTTCCCATATGATCCATCAGGGGTACGATGAGAAAGATTCTGGATCTGATCGCGGGGATCCGGTTGAACGGTTCCGATAGGCGGTATTCGGACGGAACCTCCCCTTGTCCATCGAAAAAGATCGTCTTTCCCTCCCGGAAGGCGAGGGACAAGGCACCACCCCTTTTATCCAGCGGAACAACGATCTTTTCCAGAGGATAATCGCCGATCCCCACGGAGGTCCGGCATTGCAGAACCCCCTTTCTAACATCGGGGAGGAACAGGTTGAGGCGGTCCAGTTCGAAAAGTTCCCTCGCCATTATCTCATGGGCATCGTGGAGAACACCGGAGATATCCTCGTCGGAAAGGAATGCCGAGCTGAGGGTGTGCTGAAGTTCCTGCATCCTCATGAGGTGGCGATTGCTCTCGGCCAGCCAGAGGTTCGTCTGACCCAGATCCTTTCTGAGCCTGAGGAGCTCCAGTTCCATTTCAACGGAGTCCATCAGGGCCGACAGGACCTTTACCTGTTCCTCGAGGAGCACCCACTGCGCCGTGGGGAAACAGAGGATCAGGCTGACCCAGGATTTTTCCTGGCCACATCGGGAAAAGCATCTGAAATCCACCTCACCCAACCCGTCGAAAGTGTGCTTTATCCTCTTGCAGTCATCACCGCAGCCGGCGTCAATACCCCTTTTCCGGATCCAGCCAACGACCTGTTCCGGAGGATCGCCAAGGGTACGCACGAGGGGATCGGTCTGTTCCGAAACCCCCTGATGAAGGAGAAAAACCCAGGGAGGTTCACAGACGGTGCGGACATGGGGCAAAACAGCATCATAGACACCGTCGTAATCATCGAGTCCCCGAACCTCCGTGACGAACCTGTGAAGAAGGATCACTTCCGCAAGCCGGCTCTCCTTTTCCGCGTTGGTTTTTTCCAGAGCTGCGGTGTAACGACGGACCTCGTCATGGGTGGTCGAGAGTTCCTGTGTCAGTTTTTCGGAACGTTCACGTTCCGCAACGGACCTCAAGCCTGTCAACCGGAGAACGACGGCGAGAAACCAGAGCAGACTGATACGGACGAGCAGTTCGAACCAGTGGTATTCCCTGCCGACATGACCGACGGCAGCCAGGTACACCAGGGTGCTCATCCCCGGGACCAGAAAAGTCTGGGTCCAGGATCGGTACGGAGCCCGCAGGGCGACGACGAAATAAAGCAGGAGGTGGAATTCGCTGCTCGCACCCCCGGACAAGGCGATGAGCACCCCGATGAAAAGAAGATCCAGGTAAGCAAAAAAGGGGACCTCCTCCCTCTGCCCGCGCCATATTTTCTCCCAGACAAAAACCGTGAGGCTGAATACAAGATAAACAGCAACGAGGATTCGGGCCCAATGAGCACCAACCGCCTGGAGCCGGCCTATGGATGCCCAAAGCAGAACCAGGGTTCCGAACGCTGTCCGCAGAAAAAACCTCTGGAGATAGGAAATGAGGAACCGTTCCATATTCCCGGTTATCCGAACCGGTTGAAAAGGGTCCGCAGGGATTCGGCGACCAGTTTCATGGTTGGATAGTCAATGTTGAAGGCGTTGTCTATCGTAGAATGCCTGATGTAGTTGGGGTAATCGGAGTACCAGAGGGACCGGACGCCCCTGGCTGCGAAAGGGGTGTGATTACTTCTGCCCGTCTTGGATCTCACCTTTTCCACCTCGTATCCCTGTTCCCGGAGTACTTCCCCGGCAAGGCGAGTGAGATCCTCATCCATAACCGCCTCCCGGTCTTTCGCAATGAGGCAGAGGTTCGGCCACCCGACAGCATCAAGGTTGACTATTGTCTGAATCTCCTTCAGTTGGTTGGTCCTGTACAGATGTTCCGCAAAAGCCTCCGCCCCCAGGCATCCTTCCTCCTCGCAATCGGCGAAGAAATACCTGACAGGGAGCGTTGAATCCGAATCGAACCCGTTATTGATAAAGGCCAGCATGACCGCAATACCGGACGCATCATCGCTCGCTCCCGGAGTGTATGGCCTGCTGTCATAATGGGCCGTCAGAAGGATATGATCGCCGTCCGACAGCTTCCGTCCTGCAACAATGTTCCGGCAGCGTACTATCCTGCGTTTTGAGCGGACGGAAAGGCGCATTCTCCCTCCGCCTTTTTCGAGGATCTTCTCAGCCACAGATTTGCGGACGGAAACACCAGGGATAGGAGCAAGGGAAAAATCACATGCACCGGAGTACAGTTCATCAAAGTAGTTATTATACCAGATGAGAGCCGTTGCCCCCCTCCTGGCGGCTTCCGATACTTTCACGGTTTCGTGATTTTTCCAGAGGCTGGCCACATGGGCCCGGTCGGTCGTTTCGCCGAGGAGTTCGTAGTCAACGTCGCGTGCATGACCCACCGGCAAAAGGTCGGAGACAATCCCCTTGACCGTAGGAGACCCCAGTCCCGGCAGGCTGTCGATCTTTTCAAACCCCTTCCCGAGGTCAAGCTCCAGGGACCACTTCACCGGAACCGTAATATCCACCATGAAAGGCTGGACAAAGGTTTCCAGCCCCCATGACGACAGCAGGCCCCTGATCCTGTCGAAAGAGAATCTGTGGCCTTTGGAACCGATGAACCGGTCCGGCTTCACCGACGTGAGCCAGCCGATATAGGATTCCAGCTCCCCTTGGAGATTGTCAGGCATACGAACGGTCCCCGGCTCCTGATTCCCGATCCCGGTTCTGGGAAAACGTTTCCCCGTTCCGGATCAAACGACCCTGAACTCCACTTTTCTCATCATAAATCCTCGGTTTCCAATTCACAATCATCAATACTGAATTTCCTCCTCGCCTTGAGTTTTGCCTCTCAGTTCCCTCACAAGCTCTTCAAGCCGATCACGCATCCGGTTATCATAATCCGGAAGCAGTTCTAAAGCCGTTGCGGCCTCCTCAAGGGCTTCCTGGGGGCGCCCCAGCTCCAGAAGAACCCTGGCCCTGGTATCCAGGTAAGGATACAGAGGAACCGGATTCACCCGGAGGGCCCTGTCGGTCAGAGAAAGGGCCTTCTCCGCGTCTCCCCGTCCCATCTCCACCCAGGCAAGGTTGTTCAGGATCACCGGATCATCGCCACCCGTCTCCAGGGCCCTTGTCAGGCTGCGGGCTGAACCTTCCAGATCCCCTTTCAGGAATAGAACCTCCCCCAGCACGGCGTAGGCTTCGGGGCGGCCGGGATTCTGGACAGAGGCATCCTCAAGGAGGGGTACTGCCCGCTCAGGTTGATCATTCTGGATATAGATGGATGCAAGCCGCAGACGATCTTCGTAGGGCATCTTCATATCAACGCGGCGGATCGGGCCCGCACAGGAGGCCATGAAAAGGACGGACACCAGGAAACTTGCTAAGGAAATACGGATCAAAGCCGATCCCCCCTACTGAAGGTCAACGCCCAGAAATCGGATCGCGACCAGAACGCCTTGAATCGTTCTTCCTCCATCCAGGAAAGCCTCCCGTCTCCCCAGAGGAGGAAAAATCCCCCCGGGTCCCTGGAATGGCCCGTTACAACAACATAATGCCCTGGTGTACCACTCGTTCCAGGATACCTGAGGAGAACAATGGCAGGGGGGCCTTTTTCCATTTCCAGGTGAAGCTCTTTCAATGTTCCCCTGATCTGTTCCGCCTCCGCCCCCCGGCGTAACGACTCCAGGTAAAGGTCCAGCGTCAGGGTTCCGCGGGCACCGGTGCTGAAGATCCTCCCGGCCATCTCTACCGGATCGGCCTCTACACCCAGGAAGTTCAGGACAGCGGCCAGGGCGTAAGGTCCGCAAAGATGCGGCTCCTGTTTGTAGGGGACCACGTCCTGGACCCTTGATGCCTCCGGAAAACTCCCGGGGGAAGTCAGACGAACACTGCAGGCTCCGAACAAGGAAAACCAAACGACAACCAGAAACGGCAGAACCAGCCGACCGATTTTCACTTGTCGATGATCCCCTCGTCCATACTGCCCGAACGAAACTCCTCCAGATCCAGGGTGACGAACCGATAACCGAGCTTCTTCAGATCCGATATAATAATATTTTTTATCTCACTTTGGAAAAACATCTCTGCCTGGTTTCCGAGAACCTCTATCCTTGCCACTTCCCCATGAACTCTGAGCCTGAAATCCGTAAACCCGCAGCGCCTGAGAACCGCTTCCCCCTTCCCGACCCTTATCAGATCCTCCCTCGTGATCGTTTCTCCGTAGGGGAACCGCGTGGCAAGGCATGGCGAAGAGGGTTTATCCCAGACGGCAAGGCCTGCCTCCCTCGCGGCAGCCCGCACATCCTCCTTTGCCAGGCCCGCTTCCCTGAGAGGACTGCGGACACCGAGCATTTCAAGGGCTTTCATTCCGGGCCTCGTTCCTTCCGAATCCCCGGCGTTCGTCCCGTCGAGAAGCCATGGGATATCCTGTTGGACGGCGAGTTCCCTGAGCCGGGAAAAGAGCAAAAATTTACAGTGATAACACCGTGTCGTTTCGTTCCCGGAAACCTCGGGCAACGAAAGGGGATCAAGATTAACCGAAAGGATCCTGGCACCTATTTCCATCGCTAGCCTGATCGCCTCTTCGGCCTCGCCTGGCGCGAGTAAAGGGTGATCAATGTTTACTGCGGTCACGGCCTGCCTTCCAAGGGCGCTCAGGCACTGGTGGAGCAGGAAAGCGCTGTCCACACCGCCGGAGAAGGCCACCAGGACCTTGCCCATATTCCGGATAATGGAACTTAAACGGGGATGAGACGCCCCGCCGCCGTCAATCCCGGAGGATCCGCGAGAGGTCACAGGACCTTGAGAAACGGGAGGCTGGAGGGATGAAAAAACCCGTAGGAAACAATGGTGGGACCCGTCAGATATGATATGTATAGGGATGCTCGTATTCCCGCTTGACACCAGCCTCCCTGGCTCGTTCGCACAGGATGGCCACGGTTATGGTATCGAAAAAATTCTCGATCTGGCCGCTGAGATCCAGCCACATTTCACTGGCCACGCATTCGTGCCTCCGCGGACACTTTTTCTTGGGAGCCATACTGGCGCAGAAAACGAGTTCAAAGGGCCCTTCCGTCGCCCTGACAATATCCCCGAGGGTTACGTCCCCTGGCTCTTTCAGGAGATAATAGCCCCCGTTCGGGCCCCGCTTGCTGCCCAGGATCTTGGCTTTCTTGAGCTTCTGGAAAATCTGTTCCAGGTACCTTGGACTGATGAGTTGGCGCCGGGAGATGTCTTTTATCTGGGTGGGTAATCCCACAGAATGGTATGCGATGTCAAAAAGTGCCCGGACTCCATAACGGCTTTTTGTGGATAGTCTCATGATAATTGGCCCCCTATTTTATTATTCTACGGTTTTTTAAGGTATTTTTTTACAGTTCTTTTGTCAAGTTTTAAAAAGGGGGTTCCGGAAAATCACCTGGTTTTGAGACGAACCCTCAACGGTTCTCCGGCGAAAAACGTGCCTGGGCCAAAAAATGAAGCTTAAGCAAATCAATTCCTGGGACCTTTCTCCAGCGGCGGCGGCGCGTGTTCAAAGGGAACTCGCGGGCCGGATACGGGGAGGGCAACTACCTCGTGTCCGTTCTGTAATGGGACTGGATGTCTCCTATCGGAAAAAGGACGGGACGTTTACGGCCAGCGCGGTTCTTCTGTCCCTGCCGGGATTCGATCCTCTCGATTCCCGGTGCCGTACCGGAAATACGCCTTTTCCCTACGTCCCCGGGCTCCTCTCCTTCCGGGAGATCCCCCCGCTCCTTCCCATCCTGGAGGAGGCTCCGGCACCTGACGTCATCATCGTGGACGGCCACGGAATCGCTCACCCGAGGGGATTTGGACTTGCATCCCATATCGGCCTCATCACCGGCCTGCCAACCATAGGGTGCGCAAAGAGCCTTCTGGCAGGACAATGCCCGGAGCCGGGTCCGGAGACGGGAAGTCTTTCCCTCCTGACCCTGAACAGGGAGATCGCTGGTTTCGCCCTGAGGAGCAAGGAACGGTGTAACCCGATCTTTATCTCCCCTGGGCACATGTTGAATCCGAAGGAGGCGTTGAAAGGGGTGTTGATGTGCCTGAACGGGTACCGGCTTCCGGAGCCGACACGCTTGGCGGATAAACTGAGTAAAGGGAAAGGGGGAGTTTGAGAGTTTGAGAGTTTGAGAGTTTGAGAGTTTGAGAGTTTGAGAGTTGAAAAAAATGTTTGAAGTTTGAAGTTTGAAGTTGCGAAATCGATCCAAAATCTAAGATCCAAAGAAAAAACGTTTTACACGCGTTTTCCCCCGCGTCCCCTTGTCTGCGTGTCAGCTCTTCCCCCTGGCCCCTGGATTCTGGATTCTGTTTTTACAGTTTGAACTCCACCTTGAGGCCGATCACGGGCTCCGCATTGTACTCCAGCATGGGAACCACGGTGAAAGTCTCCTCCCTGTCCCCCATGGACCTTGCGGCAACCGTCCTTCCGATGACGGTCCCTATCACAGAACCGAGGAAAACATCCGATGGCCAGGATTCCTCGAAATAGACCCGGCTCATGACGGTCCCCGCTGCAATCCCGTAGTAGAGAAGAGCCTGGTACCAGGGCTGATCATAGGAGAACACACTGGCCACCGAAAAGATCAGGGAAGAGTTCATATCCGGCATTGAGTGGTATTTGTCCAGTGGTTC
>CBFDCL010000055.1:0-14027 GCA_965603295.1 uncultured bacterium
ACGAACAGACGTCCGGTTCCCGTGTCGTGGAGGACTTCCTGCCCTTTCCTGGGATAAACAAGGCTGGCCGCGTAGGCACTGGCCGAAAAAACCTCCCCGGAAGATGCGACCGCCTCGATCACCCCCGTCGAAAGATTGCCTCCGATGACCATTATGGTGTCCCCCACCGCAATGGCACTGTGGTCCTCCCGGTAATAAAGGAGCGATCCGGCCGCCGAGAACCCGCCGGATTCTTTCAGGGTCACCGACACATCGGGGCCCTGCACGCCGGTCAGGCTCTCCTCCATGATAACTGTTCCGGCGGTCACAGCCTGGACCCTCACAACGCTCGCTCCAGACAAATCCGCCTTCCCTGTAGTCCCGACCCTATCTTCCCAGGGAAACTCCCAGGTGTTCGTCTCGATTCCATTTTCGACAACGACTCTGATGGATCCAACATAGGGGGTGGAGACGGGGGCTCCGAGGACTTCCATGTCGATAAGCGATTCCCAGCCTTCCGGCAGGTCGATGTGCAGGCTCAAGGAGGTATTTTCTTCACTTCCCCCGCAGGATGCCAGGAGGGCCACGCACAGAAGCAGGATGGATATGGCAGGGGATTTTTTTCTCACCACGTCACCCCAATGGAGGTTCCACCCCCACCACTTCCGGAAGCGGTGGCCACACCCACCAGAAGGAGCAGTCCGATAACAGGCGCATACCGTTTCCAGGCCGATCCCTGGCCCGCCTCTTCCGAAATTCCCGATGCGGTATCCGAGACAGGGGGAAGGTTCATCTGGGACAGGGCCGGGCCTCCGGGATCCCCCAACTCCATGCCAAGGGGCGCTAAAATAGCCGCGACCCGTGGTGCGGCCGCGCCTGGTTCTTCACCCGGGCTCCAAAGCGTCCCATGGGCCACTGTATGGCCTTCCCGATCCACCAGCCAGCAGCGGAGATCACTTTTTCCCCCGTCCGGGATCAGGACGTAATCCACATCGAGGACTCCAGCGAGTCGGGAAAGGTAAGATCGGTCCCCTGCTTCGAGCCGCTGCAGGAAAAATCGGACGGGATCCCCCTCGGGACCGGTCTCTCGGAGGTTGAACGGAACCGAAGGGGATTCCCAAGCATCGATTTCCAGAACCCGGCTGAACGGCTCGTAGCCAGGCGCGCCGGCTTCGATAAAATGGCGCCCGGGAAAAACAGGGACTCTGCTTCCCTTCGTTGACTCGGTTGTTTTTCCATCCACCAGGACCACGGCATCTTCGGGGTTTCCCTCGATGGCCACAAACGTGGGGTCCTGTTCAAGCAGGGTCCCTCGTGCCCTTTGGTAAAACGAGATGATCTCGGGGGAATATCGATCCGGGGAAAGTTCGGCCTCCGGGTCAATGGCAGCCGCTCTCATAAACGCTTCAGAGAAACTTCGTTCCCCCACCGCACGCCCGATCATCCCTTTGAGGACCGCGGCCTCAAAACCAATCCGGCTTCGAAAACGACTGTCCCCTGGGGTCAGCAGCAGTTCTTCCGCCTCATTGAGGAAATTCTGGGCTTTTTGGAAGGAAAAAGCGTAATAAGCCACCCAGGCGTCTTCCATCAGGCTTTTTACCCGCCGCAGAGCAGCTGAGTCAGCTATATCCCAGGCTGTTTTTACCGCTTCCCCCTCTTTGCCCCATTGGTCGAGGATAAGGGCCACTTCATCCTCTCCCATCACCAGAAAATGGGGATCCAGGTAGGTGTCCCGGAAGGCTTGTTCCCACGCAGCACCCATTTCCGGCCCCGACAGGGGGCCGTCAAGGACAGCGAGGCTGCCCGGAACAAGGGAAGCCGCCCCGCATACGGATGATCGGAGCATGACGAGGACCAGGAAAAAAGCCAGATTTCTAGTGAAGGGTGTGCCTGTTATCATCCTGCGTTGTTTCCTCCTCCATTTCTTCCTCTTCCAGGTTCCATCTTTCGAGGGTACGGAGCCCCAATACACGCTTCCGGTACCATATCAGGAGAAACAGCAGGGTAATCATCCCCCAGACGGAGGCTGAACTGGCTATTACGGGAATCCACGTTGCCTTTACCTTCGCGTACTGGTCAAACCCTTCCAGGATATCAGCAAGGGGCATGCCAAAAACGATCCTGGTTCCTTCTTCCATTCCGCCGTGGGCCAGGGAGGCTTCCACGAGTCGAGCTACTGCGCCATCACCGAAACGCCTTGTCAGGTACCCGATGAAAAGGAAGCTGCGGGCATATGCCGCCTCGGCAAGTCCCGCCCCCTTCGGAAAGCTCCTTTCCAGTTCCTCGAATGTTGGGGCCGAACCGGTCACCTGGGCCCAGCCCAGATGAAGGAGGCGGGAAATGTTCATCTCACCGGAGATATAGGTGGCGACGCCTTCCTGAAACCATCTTGGAAGCCTGATTCCAGCCTTAAATTCCGCGTCCCCCAGGAGAAGATGCACCATCTCATGCCGGAGAAGGGACCAGTATCGAGGCCCCCCGGTCTGCAGTGATCCGGGCGACAGGATCAGGACGAGTCCCAGGGAAGGGTAGGTCAGCGCCCCTGCCCACTCCGGGGCCGGGGCGCGGCCGGGCTGCAGATCTTCAAACTCTTCCCTGCTGCTGGCGATCACTATGGTGTAGGTTTTTTCGGGCCGAAGCCCAAGGAAAACCGAGGTTTCCTCCAGGAAGACCTCTGCCTGCTCGAGAACCTGTGAGGCCAGGGGATCGGAACCTGAACGGTAACGGACGGTGACCTGCCGGGTCGAAACCGCCTCCCATCCGCCATCCGCGGGAAAACCGGCGCTGGCTGGACAGACGGACAGCGCCAACAGGGAAAAAACAAGGGACCAGGAGCCCACCCGGATCACATGAGCCTCTCTTTTAATTCCCCGGCGGAGACCCCCTCGATCTCCACAACCTTGGTACGGCTCCTCTCGCCGGACACAATCCTTACTTTTCCTTTGGCGATCCCTATTTTCCCGGCAAGCAGCTTTACCAACGCCCTGTTGGCAGATCCTTCAACCGGTGGGGCCGAGAGCCTGATGATCAGGGCTCCCTCCTTCCACCCCTCGATGGAATCTTTTGAGGCCCTGGGTTTGACCAGGACATCGATTCGGACTGCTATGGAAGGCATGGGAGGCACGATCCAGGGGTCAGGGGAAGTCAAAGTTCAGGGAAGGGAAAGAGAACCCGGAGCCCTCCACCGGCTCGATGGTCAGGAGGTGCTCGAAGGATGGACCAAAGGCGGCCGAAACCCCCGTTTCGAGGATCTGGTCGGTCTCATCGAAGGTGAAAAGAACCTGATCTCCGTCAAAAAGCACGCGGATGCCCGCCGCCGTGATCGGAGAATCCCCCTCCCCGGCGCGATATTGGAGGGTGATGTTCCACTGACGGAGTCCTTGGTCTTGCCCGGGTCCGTGGAGGCTGTACACCTCGGAGAGGACGACCCACTCACCGGAAACATCTTCTTCCACAACAGGCATGATTCCGGGACAACGCACCTTCACACATGAAGCCGCGAAAGAAGCGGTTGAGAGGACAGTTAGGATGAGGATGATCGTTCTGACGGGAAAAGCCATGATGGTGAACGTTCAGGAAGAGCGGATCACTCTTTGTCCTTTGTCACCAGGTACTTAATATTCTCTTCGCGGGCGGTTTCCGCTTCAAGCGCCTCAGTGGTCACTTCAAGCATCTTCAGGTGCCCCTGCGCGGCAGCCTTGACCGAGGCCTCGAATTGCGCCCTGAGGCGCTTGATCTCCACCACTTGATCGCTGAGGGATGCCAGCTTCCGGTGGGCATCATCCAACATCTTATCGGCCTTGAGTTCCGCTTCCTTGAGGATGATCTCCGCCTCTTTTCTCGCGGAAGCCTTCATGTCTTCCGTGATCTTCTGGGCGGTCATCATGGTCTCTTTGAGGGTCTGTTCCCGCTGCTTGAGTTCCTCGTATTGGTTGGAAAGGCGGGCCAGCTTCTCCTTCAGCTTGCCGTTTTCCCTGATAAGCTCCTCGAACTCGGTGGCGGCGAGCTCAAGGAAACTCTCCACTTCCCGGGGATCCAATCCCCTCATTTTCTGCCGGAACTGCTGGCTCTGGATATCCAGAGGCGAAAGACGCATGGCGGTCCTCCTTTCAGGCAACCCTCATCGCAGCGAAAGGGCAATCCCGTAGAGGGAC
Source organism: uncultured bacterium (assembly GCA_965603295.1). Classification (GTDB taxonomy): domain Bacteria; phylum BMS3Abin14; class BMS3Abin14; order BMS3Abin14; family BMS3Abin14; genus JAFGWO01. The sequence goes on from CBFDCL010000055.1 coordinate 4,134, forward strand.
TGCACCAGGAAGTTCTGGAGGAAGATAATGACAAGGATGGCGATGATGGGTGACAGGTCCACCATGCCGGCCCGGAAGGGAAGAAGTCGGCGGATATATCCAAGGACCGGTTCGGTGACCCGGATCAGAAAAACGTAGATCTGGTTGTAAGGGTCCGGGGAGAACCAGGACGCCACGGCCCGGATGACGATGAGCCACATATAGAAGTTCAGGATAAGCCCCAGAACTTTGGCGACAGCGGTGATTAAGTTGCTCAAAATGAACATCTCCTCGACACCTCCATGACAGGGTGAAAAACTGACATAACTATATAAAGTAACGCTGTAAGAGTCAAAGGGGGAAAAGAAGAGTTTGAAAGTTTGGGAGTTTGAAAGTTGAAAAAAGTTTGAGGTTTGATGTTTGAAGTTTTAAGTTGCGGGAAAAACACGTTTGACGATCTCTCTGGACCCTGGACTCTGGACTGAATCCCTCGGTTAGACATTGGCCCTCGATTTCCCTGCGTCCCGTGCCCTGAGACCTGATCCCTGTTTTTTCTCCGTGTCCCCGTGTCTCCGCGTCGGCCTTTTCCCTCTGCACTCTGAATTCTCTACCCTGAGCTTGTCGAAGGGTTTGAAGTTTGAAGTTTTAGGTTTGAAGTTATCAAGCGTTGTCATCGCGAGCTATTATCCGTGTGAAGCGATCTCATTGGCAAAGAAAGAGTTGCGAACTGAGAATTATTGCAGATGACTGGTGACTGGGTGTAACCAATCACTGATCACTGAACACAAATTACTAATGTATTATTTGAAATCTGGAATTGGTATAAAAGGATTATGGATTACCGGAGCAGCATCGCCTTTATTGGCGGCGGAAACATGGCCGAGGCCCTCGCGGGAGGGATCGTCCGGGCCGGCATCGTCCCTGCCGAGTCGATCACCGTATCGGATCCGGGACCGGAACGGTGCGAGTACCTCAAGGATACTTACGGGTTTAACGTCATCCGCGAAAACCGTCGGGCTGCCGAGGCTGGAGGAACGGTTTTCCTTGCTGTTAAACCCCAGGTGCTTCCCGGGGTCGTGGAGGAAATCTCCGGAAGTTTTCGACCAGAACAGCTGGTGATCTCCATCGCGGCGGGCATCACCCTCGATTTTCTGGAGAACCGCCTGCCGGGTATCCCGGTGATCCGGTCCATGCCCAACACCCCGGCTCTCGTCGGAGCAGGCGCCACGGTGATCGCTCCCGGCACCCGGGTTCACCCTGACATGACCCAATGGGGGGTCGATCTTTTTCGCGCGGCCGGAACCTGCCACGTCCTTCCCGAAGATCTTATGAACGCGGTCACCGGCCTGTCCGGAAGCGGGCCCGCCTACATCTTTCGGGCGGCGGAAGCCCTGGTCGTAGCCGGGGCAGCAGTGGGAATCCCACGGGAACAGGCATTGGAACTCGTGAAGCAGACGATCCTCGGCGCCGCCCGGATGATAACAGAAACGGAGGACTCTCCGGGACGCCTCAGAGAGAAGGTCACGTCCCCAGGTGGCACCACTGAGGCAGGACTCAAGTCCATGGATGAAGCCGGTTTCGAAAAGATCGTGGTGGAGGCAGTAGCAGCGGCGGCAAAGCGAGCCGGGGAACTGGGGGGATAAAACTAATTCCAAATTCCAAATTTCAAAAAAATCAGTAATTCGTGATTGGAAGAATTGAATCTGGAATGGTTCCCAGAATAATCCCATTACTAATTACAAGTCACTAATCACTAATCACGGCCCATCAGCCAGTCCGTCAGGACACCGAAGTCCCCGGGATACTGGAAGCTTCGCTTCATGAACACAAGGCTGCTTTTGCCCATGGCGACGGCCGTATAACCTTCCGTTACGGTTACATCAGAAGCGTCGGGCCGGTTGAACTCCTCCGTGCCGTGTTCACAAAAAACCATCATCCGATCCCCCTCAAAGCGGATACGTTGGGGAACGAGAAGCGTTTCGTTCACAGCACCGTAAATGTGCAGGAGGAACATGGCCTGGGAGAGACCCCAGTAAAGAAGTCCGATGGCGATGGCCCACATCAGGCCCTTAAGGTGATTCCCGTCGATGCTGTGGCCGAGGAAAACGAAACCTGCCAGGGCGGGTGCGGCCACTTTCCTGAAAAGACGCCGGCTCGCGCTGATACGAACGGCGTGGTAAAGATCCTTCCTGTCGGGATGGAACGCCAGTTCCCGGGCATCTTCGGGCTGAGCGTCGCTCATCCCTGAAAGTTCCTTGCCCCGAAAATGGCGGTACCGACGCGAACGATGGTGGCTCCTTCCTCCACCGCGACCTCAAAATCCCCGGTCATGCCCATGGAAAGCTCTTTAACGTTCTCCTTCGGGAACCCTTCCTCTATGAGTTTGTCCCTCAATTGACGAAGGGCCCTGAAATAGGGCCGTGCCGTCTCAGAGTCCAGGTCAAAAGGGGGCATGGTCATCAGGCCAGCCGGGACGATCCCCTCTTCCTCCATGAGGGCGGAAAGGATCCTGATCGTCTCTTCCGGATCGCATCCGGATTTCGCTTCCTCCCCGGACACGCTCACCTGGACCAGAGCTTTGCAAACCTTCCCTTTTTCCCGATACTTCCTTCCGACTTCCCTCCCGAGAGAAATCGAATCGATGGAATGGATCCACGAGAAAAGATCCGGGCAGTACTTGGCCTTGTTGGACTGAAGGTGCCCTACCAGGTGCCAGACGAGGTGTTCCGGGAGCTGGGGGATTTTCTCCCTCGATTCCTGCACCCGGTTTTCCCCGAAGTGGACCTGACCCGCTTCGGCCGCAAGGGCGACAGCCTGGGCTGGTTTGGTCTTGCTGATGGCCAGGAGCAGGACCTCGGCCCGGTCCCGACCGGCCCTTGCCGCTGCCGCCGAGATGCGCTGGGTGATACTTTCGAGATTAGATCGGATATCGCTCATAATTTTATTTATAGCAGGAGACGACAGGAAAATGAACAACGGTAGGGGCATAGATTTCGAATTGAGAATTGAGGATTGAGGAATAGAAACGGTTTGAGAGTTTGGAAGTTTCCAAAAACGGTGTCATCGCGAGCCATTTTTCATGCGAAGCGATCCCATGGATAATCAAAGGGAGCAGTTCACGGTTCAATTTCCTGTGCTGAGATTGCCGCGTCAGTCTCGCCTTTCTCGCTCCTCCTCGCAATGACTGCGTTTCCACGTTGGACGAAAAAAAGGAGCTGCATCGTTAGACACAGCCCCTAACTCAAAAATGGCGGGGTCGACGGGACTCGAACCCGCGGCCTCCGGCGTGACAGGCCGGCGTTATAACCAACTTAACTACGACCCCTTTATGCCTGGAAAAGCTTTGTCACAGAACTGGTGGGCGGTACAAGGCTCGAACTTGTGACCCCCGGCTTGTAAGGCCGATGCTCTCCCAACTGAGCTAACCGCCCGACGAGCGACTACTTATAATGCTCTTGACCCTGCCTGTCAACTATCTTGTAGTACATCCTTGGAATTTCCGGTTCAACTGTTCACCTCGACAAATTCTTCAGTTTGAAATTTGAAATTTTTATTCCCTTCTCTCAATGCGTGTGGACCAGGTCGGTGTCTTCGGACCGGTCTCCACCGGCTCCCCCGGGCCTGGGCCGGAGGGGCGCGATAGGCTGTCCCTCCTTCGTTTCCCTCAGGGCAAGATTAAGAACCTCATCCATATTATCCACCGGGGTCACGGTGAGGCCTTTCAGGATTTCCTTCGGCACCTCGGTGAGATCGATCTCGTTTTCCCTGGGGATAATCACGTCGGAAACTCCCCCCCGGTTGGCGGCCAGGAGTTTTTCCTTCAACCCACCGATCTTAAGGACGCGGCCCCTCAACGTGATCTCACCCGTCATGGCCAGATCGTAGCGGACAGGCCGTCCGGTCAGGGCGGATGCCAGTGAGGTCGCCAGTGTAATCCCGGCTGAAGGCCCGTCTTTCGGGATTGCCCCTTCCGGAACGTGGACGTGGATGTCGACCTTCTGATAAAAATCTCTCGGAAGACCCAACTCCTCGGATCTTGACCGGATATAGCTGAGAGCCGCCCGGGCGGATTCCTGCATCACGTCCCCGAGTTTTCCAGTGAGGATGAGGTTCCCTTTGCCTTCCAGGATCGACACCTCCGTCTGGAGGATCTCCCCTCCGACCTCCGTCCAGGCAAGACCTGTCGTGAGCCCGACCCTGTCTTTTTCCTCGATGATGTCGTGTTTGAACTTGGGGACACCCAGGAAATCCCTGACCACCTTGGGGGAAACCTGGATTCGTTTCCGGTCCTCCTTTTCCTTGACTACCTCCCGAGCCACCTTGCGGCAAACAGAGGCGATCTCCCTTTCCAGGTTCCTGACGCCGCTCTCCCGGGTATACCCCCGGATGATCTCCAGAAGCCCTTTTTCGGTGAGATTCACATTTTCATCATTTAGCCCGTTGGCCTCCATCTGCTTTTTCACCAGGAACTTCTTGGCAATGTTCAGTTTCTCGGGCTCGGTGTATCCGGCAATGCGAATCACCTCCATTCTGTCGCGCAGGGCAGCGGGGATGGGGTCAAGGGAGTTGGCCGTGGTGATAAACATGACCTTTGAAAGGTTGTAATCCACCTCGAGGTAGTGGTCTGAGAAAGCGTTGTTCTGTTCTGGATCGAGAACCTCCAGAAGGGCCGAGGAAGGGTCGCCGCGAAAGTCCATGCTCATTTTATCCACTTCATCAAGGAGAAAAACGGGGTTGATGCTTTCGGCCCGCTTCATTGACTGGATGATTCTGCCCGGAAGAGCACCAATATAGGTCCTTCGGTGTCCGCGGATCTCGGCCTCATCCCGAACGCCCCCCAGGGAGAGACGAACAAAGTTCCGCCCGATAGACCTGGCGATAGACTTGGCGAGGGAAGTTTTCCCCACTCCGGGAGGGCCCACGAAACAGAGGATCGGGCCACGCAGGTTCCCGATAAGCTGATGCACCGCCAGGTACTCGAGAATCCTCTCCTTGACTTTTTTCAGGCCGTAATGGTCCTCTTCAAGAATCTTTTCGGCCTCAATAATGTCCATTTTGTCCTCGGTACTGTGGCTCCAGGGGACGGAGATCAGCCAGTCGATGTAGTTGCGCACTACCGTGGCCTCCGCAGCCATGGGTGCCATCATCTTGAGCCGCCGGAGCTCCTTCATGACCTTATCGTGGACATCCTCCGGCATCCCCGCTTCCTTGATCTTCTCCTCCAGTTCCTGGGCCTCGGCTTTGGACTCGTCCTTTTCTCCCAGTTCCTTCTGGATGGCCCTCATCTGTTCATTCAGGTAGTACTCTTTCTGGGTCCGTTCCATCTGACGTTTGACGCGACTGCGGATCTTCCTCTCGATCTGGAGGATTTCTATTTCGGTTTCGAGCACCTGAAGGACGGAATCCATCCTGCGGCTGATATCCACCAGTTCGAGCAGATCCTGTTTGTCCTCGATCTTGATCAACAGATGGGCAGCGACGGTGTCAGCAAACTTGCCGGGTTCAGTGAGGGTCGCGAGGGTTGAGAGGATCTCCTGAGGGACTTTCTTGTTGAGTTTGGCGTACCGTTCGAACCGCTCCACGATGCTCCGCATCATGGCTTCCAGTTCGGCCGTCAGATCCCCAGGGGTTTCCAGTTCCTCGAAGGTGGCGGAAAAGTACTCTTCCGTCTGAAGAAAATCCTTCACCAAGACCCTTCTCTGGCCTTCCACCAGGACCTTGACTGTCCCGTCAGGAAGGCGAAGCATCTGCAGGATCGAGGAAAGGGTCCCCACCTCGTTGATCTCCTCGGGGATGGGATCGTCGATCCTAGCGTCCCTCTGGGCAGCGAGGAGGATATTCTTGTCAGCGTTCATGGCCTCCTCAAGGGCCTTGATGGACTTTTCCCTGCCCACGAACAGGGGAACAATCATGTGGGGAAATACCACGATGTCCCTGAGTGGAAGAACCGGGAGGGATTCGTTTACCGTTAGGTTATCGTTTTTTTCTGACATGGCAAATCACTCTCCAATCGCCGACCAGGCTTTCATACCAGGCGGCAGGGGAAATCATTAAGTACAGTGGCCGGACGGAGAAAATCAGGAGACTTTCTTCTCCTCTTCCTCTCCTTCGCCGGATTCATAAAGCAGGATGGGATCGGCTTTCCGCCCGACGACCTCCTCGTTGATGACGCATTCCCGCACATTGGGCTGGGAAGGGAGATCGTACATGATGTCGAGCATAACCTCTTCCAGGATGGCACGCAGTCCTCTGGCCCCGGATTTTCGCTTGATAGCTTCAACAGCGACCGAAGTAAGCGCGTTCTCGGTAAATTTCAGAGCAGTGTCCTCAAACTCGAAAAACTTCTGATATTGTTTGACCAGAGCGTTTTTTGGCTCGGTCAGGATCTTGACCAGAGCATCTTCGTCAAGATCGTGGAGGGTGGCGACAACGGGGATCCTGCCCACGAACTCAGGGATCATGCCGTACCGGATAAGGTCCTCCGGCTGCATCCGGGCCAGGATCTTCCCGATATCCTTCTCGGAATCCACCCTGATATCCGCTCCGAACCCAAGGCTTTTGGCGCCAACCCTCTGTTCGATAACCGAGTCCAAGCCCACAAAGGCTCCTCCGCAGATAAAAAGGATGTCTTCGGTGTTAACGGCTATGAACTCCTGCTGGGGATGTTTTCGGCCGCCCTGCGGTGGAACGTTGGCGACGGTTCCCTCTATGATCTTCAGAAGCGCCTGCTGAACACCCTCACCCGAGACATCCCTTGTAATGGAAGGGTTGTCGCTTTTTCGTGCAACCTTGTCGATCTCATCAATGTAAACGATCCCCTTCTCGGTCCGGTTCACGTCGTAATCGGCGTTCTGAAGAAGCCTCAGGATGATATTCTCCACGTCTTCCCCCACATAACCGGCTTCCGTGAGGGTGGTTGCGTCCACGATGGCGAAGGGAACGTTGAGGATCCTTGCGAGGGTCTGAGCAAGCAGTGTCTTTCCGGACCCGGTGGGACCGATGAGGAATATGTTGCTTTTTTGAAGTTCCACCTCCTCATTGACCGCCTCGATGCGCTTGTAATGGTTGTAGACGGCCACCGAAAGCACCTTCTTGGCCCTTTCCTGTCCAATGACATACTCATCGAGGGCAGCTTTTATCTGATCGGGCTTTAGTAGCCCGCTTGTTATACGCTCACTCTCCTCGCGCTCCCATTCCTCGGCGATGATATCCGTGCAAAGATCGACACACTCGTTGCAGATGTACACCGTGGGACCGGCGATGAGTTTGCGGACCTCATCCTGTGTCTTCCCGCAGAAAGAACACCTGAGGATGCTCCCATCCTTGTTTTTGGAGTCGCTCATTTTTTCTCTCCGAAAAGGACCTTTATTCCGTGTTTGATCGGTCCTGAATCACCCGGTCGACGAGTCCGTACTCGACGGCCTCTTCCCCGGACATAAAGAAATCCCTGTCTGTATCGGTCTCGATCCTTTCAAGGGGCTGCCCCGTGGCCTTGGAAAGGATGTGGTTCAATTCGCTCTTCATCCTCAGGATTTCCCTGGCGTGGATGTCGATATCGGAAGCCTGCCCCGAGAAACCGCCCATCGGCTGATGGATCATGATCCTCGAATGGGGCAAAGCCAGCCTCTTGTCCTTTGTACCCGCCGAAAGGATCAGGGCGGCCATGCTCGCGGCCTGACCGATGCAGATCGTTTCGATGTCCGGTTTAATGTAACGCAGGGTATCGTATATCGCAAGGCCGGCCGAAACGGCCCCGCCGGGGCTGTTAATGTACAGGTGGATATCCTTGTCAGGGCCTTCCGCTTCCAGGTACAGGAGCTGGGCGATAATAAGGTTGGACATCTGGTCATCAATGGCTGTCCCCATAAAGATGATCCGGTCCTTTAAAAGCCGGGAATAGATATCGTAGGCCCGTTCGCCCCTTCCTGTCTGTTCGATGACCATAGGCACTAACTGCATGATGTCCTCCGATTTAAGATATTTGGAACAGAACCCGGAATACAGAATAAAAGCGTGTAAATTTCCATTCTGCGTTCTGCATTCTTCACTTTATTTCTTCCTAGCTTTCGATCTACTCTTCTTGGTGTTCTTATCTTCTTTCCTCGCCCCCGCTTTTACTTCCTTGATCTTCGCCTTCTCGAGGACCAGTGCGAAAACTTTGTCACGGGCAATGCCAAAACCGATGTCGGCGAGGGTTCCGTTTTCAGCGTACTCTTTCATCAGTTCATCGGCCTTCCGGCCGGCCACCTGGGCCCGCTTTTCCACGGCGTTCCGGATCTCCTCGGCCTCGGCCTTGACATCCTCCTTCTCAGCAATCTCGCCGACGATATAAAGGAGGCGGATCTGTTCCTCCGCGGTTTTCCGGAGGTCATCTTCATTCTTGAGGATCATTTCACGGACCTTTTCGTTGGACATTCCGGCGTTTACAAGGTTCTCTCCGTAATCCTGAACCAGATTGCGCAGTTCCCTGTCCACCATGGATGGCGGAACATCGAAAACGTTATCATTCACCAGTCTCTTTGCGAGGGTTCCCCTCAGTTCCCGGGAGGAGTCCTCCTCCTTGGTTTTCAATATGTCTTCCCGGACACCTGCCATCAGGTCATCCACGGTTTCGAACTTCCCGAAACTCTGGGCAAATTCATCATCCACATCGGGAAGCACCAGGGCGCGGATCCCTTTGAGGGTCACGGTGAAGTGGATCAACTTCCCTGCCAGTTCCCTGTGAGTGAAATCATCGGGAAAAGTAAGATCAAACTCCCTTTCCTGGCCGTTTTTCATGCCCAGAATCTGTTCCTCGAACCCGGGAACCAGTTCTGATCTTCCCACCCGCACCAGGAAATCGTTTCCTTTCAACTCCTCGAGGGGGCTGCCGCCGCGAGACCCCGCGTAATCGATGATGGCGACATCATCTTCCCTCAGGCCCCGATCCTCCGTCATTTCAACGTTCTCACCCCGGTTTTCCCTCAACCTCTCCAGAAGGGTGTTGATCTCCTCTTCCGACGCCTCAGGAGCGGTCTTCTCAAGATCCAGCCCCGCGTAGTCAGCCAATTCGAACACCGGTTCAAGTTCGACCATGGCCTCCATGAGGACGGCCTTGTTTTCTTCCTTCTTCACATCGGTCAGGTAGGGGTTCCCGTAAGGCTTTAAATCGTGCTCGGCCAGGGCGTCTTTCATCGCTTCGGATGCAAGGGCGTTGACCGCCTCCTTGTGGGCGTCCTCACCGTAAACCTGCCGTACCATCCCGACAGGAGCTTTTCCTTTTCGGAACCCTTTGAGGGTGGCGTTTTTGCGGATCAGAGAGATCTGGTGCTCGATCTCACCCTGGTATTTTTCCCAGGGAACCTCGATGTTGAGTTTGCGTTCGACCTCGCTTGTCTTCTCGATGTTAATCTTCATGAAACTCGTAACTCCTTTATCTAATTCCACATTTCAAATTTCAACGATTATTGGCGGAGGGCAGATGCTACCGTAAAAAAATGAAATGGGCAATATCTCACCGAGGGGCAGGCTGTAAACAGATTTCTGGTCCAACGTCCAACGTCCAATGTCTAACGGGAAGTGCGGGGTGATGGGTGGCTGAACGAAACTGGCCACAGCGGTGTCATTGCGAGCCGGTACCAGGCGAAGCAATCCCGGGCGAAACCGCAAGATCGCCGCTGTTCCCTTTGGTCACGCATGAGATCGCTTCACGCAGGTAACGGTTCGCGATGACATCGTACTCAACTTATCACACGCTTTAACGTTGGACATTGGACGTTGGACCTTATTTTATCCCTTTGCACTTTGCACCCTGCACTCTGCACTTTCCCTTCCTGAGCCTGTCAAAGGATGGTGCGAGAAGGGGGACTCGAACCCCCACACCGGTCGGTACTGGATCCTAAATCCAGCGCGTCTGCCAGTTCCGCCATTCTCGCA
>CBFDCL010000056.1:0-13924 GCA_965603295.1 uncultured bacterium
AGGGTTGAGGGTTATGGGTTGAGAAAAAATGCTTGGGTTTGAAAGTTTGAAAGTTTGAAAGTTGAGCTAACGACATGTGGACCGGGCGAAAAGTCCGGAACCAGGAGAAAAATCCAGAATCTAGAAACTAGAATCTTGAATCTGGGAAATGTTTTTCTTTCCGTTTTTCGTGAGGCTGGTTTTCCCCTTTTCAAAGAGACACGTTTTTTCCCCATCACCAATCACCAGTCATGGATCTTAACTTCAAACCTTAAACCCTTCGACAAGGCTCCTGGCAGGGAGTCAGGAACGCAGAATTTTACCCAAAGCAAAATCGCCTGGTTTCTATACCTGTCTCTTGCTCCCTGTTTTTCCTGGACACCAGAAACTTGATACTAGGCACTGCGATTTACCTTTGGTAAATCGCTTTCCCCTTGCTCCCCTTTTTCCCCTGTTGTAAGTATTGACGGTGTAAAACGATTCATTTCCTGTATCCACGATCTCAGATCTTGGATCTTGGATTCTTTTGAAATTTGAAAGTGTTTTTTGGAGGTTCCTTTGAGTAGCGAAAAAAACCTGGACTTCATCCGGCAGATCGTAGCCGACGACCTGGAATCGGGGAAGTACCGGAATATCGTGACCCGGTTTCCCCCCGAGCCCAACGGTTACCTTCACATCGGCCACGCCAAGAGCATCTGCCTGAACTTCGGCGTGGCGATGGAAGTGCCCGTGGGCCGGTGCCATCTCCGTTTCGATGACAGCAACCCGGAGACGGAGGACATGGAGTACGTAGAGGCCATCAAGGGGGACGTGCGGTGGCTGGGTTTCGACTGGGGGGAGCATCTCTACCACGCCTCCGATTATTTTGAGGACCTTTACGGTTTCGCCGTGTCGCTCATCGAGTCGGGTAAAGCCTATGTCTGCAGCCTGTCCGAGGAGGAGATCCGGCGCCACAGGGGAACCGTAACCCGGCCGGGAACGGAAAGCCCCTACCGGGATCGCACCGTCCGGGAGAACCTTGACCTGTTCGCCCGCATGCGGGAAGGGGAGTTCGCTGATGGCGAGCACGTTCTGAGGGCGAAGATCGACATGGCGGCTCCCAACATGAAGATGCGCGATCCCCTTTTGTACCGCATCCGCCACGCACCCCATTACCGAACGGGGGACGAGTGGTGCATCTACCCCATGTACGATTTTGTCCATTGTCTTTCGGATGCCCTGGAGGGTGTCACGCACTCCATCTGCACCCTGGAGTTCGAGAACAACCGGGAGATCTACGACTGGATCATCGATAACGTCCCCGTGCAAAGTAAACCGCACCAGTACGAGTTCGCGCGGCTGAACCTGAACTACACGGTGATGAGCAAACGCAAGCTCGTCGAACTGGTGGAAGGGGGGCACGTTTCCGGTTGGGACGACCCGCGGCTGCCCACCATCGCCGGTTTAAGACGCCGGGGCTACACCCCGGAGGCCATCAGGAACTTTTCCGACCGCATCGGGGTGGCCAAAGCCAACAGCGTCGTGGACGTGGCCCTTCTCGAACATAGCGTGCGTGATGACCTCAACACGAAGGCGCCGCGTGTCATGGGGGTCCTCGATCCACTGAAGGTCGTCATCGTCAACTACCCTGAAGGGCAGCAGGAGGATTTTAACGCACCGAACCTTCCCGACGATCCGTCAAGAATGGGGACCCGAAAAGTCCCTTTCGGGAGGGAAATGTATATCGAACGGGGTGACTTTATGGAGGACCCGCCGAAAAAGTACTTCAGGCTGGCCCCTGGAAGAGAGGTCCGGCTGCGCTGGGCCTACCTGGTTACCTGTGTGGACGTGATCAGGGACGATGAAGGTGAGATTGTAGAGGTCCACTGCACCTACGATCCGGAAACAAAAGGCGGCGATGCGCCCGACGGCCGGAAGGTTAAGGGAACGATCCACTGGGTCTCGGCCGCGCACAGTCTGTCCGCCGAAGTCCGGTTGTACGACCGGCTCTTCACGGTCCCGACACCAGACGGCGGAAAGGAGGACGACTTCATCCGGCACATAAACCCCCAATCCCTGGATGTCGTCACCGCCAAAGTAGAGCCCAGTCTGGCCGAGGTTGTGCCGGGGGAGCGGTTCCAGTTCGAGCGTACGGGGTACTTCGTCGCCGATCGGGAGGATCATACGGCGGGAAAACCGGTGTTTAACCGCATCGTACCGCTGAGGGATTCGTGGGCCAAGATTTCAGCCAAAGGCTGAAATCAGTGCGGAGTGCAAAGTGTAAAGTGTAGAGTAAAATAGAAAACCGGAGTATTTGCCCCGGCCATGTTTTTCCTTATCTCTTAGTTCTTTGCACCTAGGACGAGGACCAGGTCCAGGACTAGGACTAGGACTTGGCCTTGATCCAGTCTCGGGCCTTCTGGATCCGCTGCAAAGTTCGTTCTTTTCCCAGCACCTCCATGACCTCAAACAGCCCCGGACTGTCTTTCCTGTAAGTCAGGGCAACCCGCATGGGCTGGGCCAGTACCTTGAGCTTTAACTCCTGGGATTCGAGCCACTCCTTGATCCTCGCGTAGAGGGTCTCGTGGTCGAACGGTTCGACGGTTCCGATAAACCCGGCCGCCCGTTCCAGGAGGGGTTCGATCTGGGCTGTGAGGAACTTTTCGGCGGGCTCAGCCTCGTACTCCAGTTCACTTAAATAGAATTCGGCCTTTTCGGCCATTTCCACGAGGGTCAGGGACCTCTCCCGAAGGGTCAGGACCAGTTTGACCAGCCAGTCCCGTTCGGGGGCCTTTTCGATAAAGCCCTTTTTCTCCAGGAAGGGGACGAGGCGTTCGGCGATCTTTTCAGGCGGCACCAGCTTCATCCATTGGCCGTTAAGCCACTCGAGCTTGTCGTGATCGAAGACGGCGGGGGATTTCCCCTGTTCTTCCAGTTTCCAGTGCTTAAGAATCTCCTCGGCACTGAAGATCTCCTGGTCGCCGTGGGACCATCCCAGGCGCACGAGGTAGTTGAGCATGGCCTCAGGCAGGTACCCCATTTCCATGAACTCGGAGACCGACGCGGCCCCGTGTCGTTTGCTGAGCTTTTCCCGGTCAGGGCCAAGGATGAGGGACATGTGGCCGAATTTCGGCACCTCGTACCCCAGGGCTTCGTAGAGTTGGACCTGCCTGGGGGTGTTGGACAGGTGGTCCTCCCCGCGGATCACGTGGGTGATCCCCATCAGGGCGTCGTCCACCACCACGGTCAGGTTGTAGGTAGGGGTTCCATCCGACCTGCGGACAATCAGGTCGTCCATCTGGGTCTCATCGAACATCACCGTGCCCCGGATGAGGTCATCCACGATGATCTGGCCTTCCTGGGGTGCCTTGAAACGGACGGTGTGTTCCCCCGACCGTTCGCCCTCCTTCAGGCGGCGGCAGCGCCCGTTGTACTTCAGGGGACGATTCTCGAGCAGGGCCTCCTTCCGCATGATCTCCAGCTCCTCGGAGGTGCAGTAGCAGCGGTAGGCCTTGCCGGAGGCCAGAAGCCGGTCCACGTGGTCGTTGTAAAGATCGAACCGTTCCGTCTGTTGGTAGGGGCCATCGTCCCAGTCCAGGTTCATCCAGGTCAGGCCCTCCAGGATCCACTTGATGGCTTCCTCTGTGGATCTGCTCAGATCGGTATCCTCGATCCGGAGGATCATTTTCCCATCGTTCTGGCGGGCGAATATCCAGTTATAAAGGGCTGTGCGCACACCCCCGATGTGAAGGAACCCGGTTGGGGACGGGGCGAAACGGACACGGATATCGGAAGGTGTCATGTTTTCCTTTCGGATTCAGGAGTCAGTATCCAGGAGTCAGGAGCCAGTAGGATTACCCCCAAAAGGGATTTTCATGCAATTAAATATAAAATTCAGCTTTCCAGAATTTAGAATTGTGAAACTCGATTGAACCGAGGTTTTCTCCTGGATTCTGTTTCCTGCGTTTAATGAACCACAATCCCAGCGTACCCGACGACCTGATCGTAGTCCCCGCTCACCTCACCGGATGTGCTGTAGCGGATCAGTTTCGCTTCGGTTGCGCCGAGAAAAAGGGAAGCGTAAAGCATGACCGCGGTTGGGATCACTCCGCACATGGAAATACCCCGTCCATGGACAATGTCCAGAAGGCCGTCCGGATCCAGGTCCAGGATCCTGGCGATGGCTTCGGAGTCCTTGGCCCTGGCGGATTCGTGGCTCTCATAATGGGTCATGTCGGAACTCGCGATCATGAGGATGTCCTTTTCCTGACCGGAGATGACATCCCCAACAGCTTTTCCCAATAGTCGGCATTCTTCTTTTCCCAGCATGGAAAGGGTTATCGGAAGGATACAAAGGTCCAGGTTCCCTCCGTAATACAGGAAAGGCAGCTGGACCTCTATGGAATGCTCCCTCAAATGGGCCATCTCATCGGGCACTGCCAGTTCGCAGCGCTCGAGCAGTATTTCGGCCATGGAATTGTTGACGGGTACGTCCCCGAAAGGCATTCTCCAGGACCCGGAGGGGAAAACGGAAACAGCGGGGCCTATGCCGGTGTGGTTGGGCCCGAGGATAATCACATTGCGGGGGATCGGAATGGATGCGGCGGTCTGGCCGGCGACACTTCCCGAGTAGATGTAGCCGGCGTGGGGCATGACCGCCCCAACGGCGCGCTCCGGACCCCGATGGGCGCCGAGGTAGCCGGTGACCTCTTCCCTCAGGGTTTCTTCACGGCCGGGGTAGAAACGGTCTGCGACCACCGGCTGCCGTACAACTTGCCTGTTTTTTCCCGCCACCGGTCAGATCTCCTGCCCAAGGATCTTCCCGAGGATCCCCGCGGCCGTGATTGCCGTGAGCGCCTCGCCTTCGATGCCGAGTTCCAACGGAGTCGGGGAGAGGACGATGATCCTGCCACCCAGAGCGGTCCTGATCCTAAAACGGCTCATGATCCCTGGACTCCAGGCCGTGATCCCCGATCCAACGGGCCTGGGTGTCCTGTACTCGTTTCCCGGTTTCAGATCACTGGAAACATGATCCAGACCCTCAGGAAGAAAGGGTATCACAGATTCGAGGGTTTGGAGGAGATCATCCGTGACGGTCTTTATCATCTCCTGGGAAGGAAACTGGAAAACCTGTTTCGAAGTCAGGGCGGTGACCGTCAAGGCTCTTTTCCCCTCCGGCGCCGCTTCCGATCCAACGGGGCTGAGGGCAAGATAGAGGGAACGAAGGCCCAGGGGGCCCCCTTCATCTTCACGCATCAGGAACAGGTCATCCTCCATTCCCTCCGGGATGAAACGTTCATCCATCCCGACGTAAAAACGCAGGGGATAAAGGGGAGGCTGGTCCTTGGGGGTTCCGGGATGTTTTCGAGGGGGGATCTCGGGGATTCCGGAGGCGATCCCCTCCGTCGTTGCCAGAGTGCGGGTGGTCACACTTGATCCATCACCCAGGAACAGGTCGAGTTCGTTGCGTGATGTTGTCTCGATGCCGGTGACGCCGACCCCGCTGATCACCTGTCCGCCGTACTCCTGGAAACGCTGGATCAAAAGCGCTCTTAACCCGAACGTCCCGGTGGTCTCCCTGGATGTGCCCCTTCTGCCGATGCTCTGGACCAGGGCCGATGAGAGGGGAGGGGGAACGGTTCCCGGTAAATGGGCGCCGAGGAAATAGTCCTGAAGAGCGAAGAAATCCGTTTCGGGCCCCGGGCCCATCCCCTGAAGCCGGCCCTTTAATTTCTGGGTCCGGATAATGTTGCCGAGGTGACGGGGGAGCCCCCGCAGGTGGAGCCATCCTTTTTCCAGTGCCTGCAGGTTATCGAGACCGGTTTGCCATTGAGAGGCGATACCATCCCATTCGCCGTAAAGGTCCCTGAGGAAATCGATCCGCCCGGGGAATTCCCGGTCCAGTTCCGCAAACAGGTTTTCCCTTTCGGGATGGACGTTGATGCGATGTCTGGGAAGAATGACCTGGTAGCTGACCGGATTGGACGGATAAGTTTTATTCACGAGCATCCGGCCGATCCCTATTTCATCCAGGAACCTTCTGAGAAAACCGTGACCGTCCAGGCCGAACAGGGGGACAGGGCGCCTTCGAAAACGGTAACCTGTAGAGGGATCCTCGTCCTGGTCCGATTGGCCCGCCAGTGTATCCACGATGAGGACCTTCCTGCCCTTTTTGGCAAGAAGGACTCCCAGCGCGAGGTGGGGGAACCTTGTACCGACGACGGTAAGCTGGTAGCGATTGGTCATCTCGTTCGTTTATACATCCCGGTGTTTCTCCGGAAGGATGGTGACTTTTCGCCCTTCGATGCAAAGGCGTCCCCGGGACCAGAGCCGGAGGGATTCGGGAAAAATACGGTGTTCTTCCTTGAGAATCCTTGCTGCAAGGGTATCCACCGTATCGTTATCCAGGATCGGGACAACGGCCTGGAGGATAATGGGCCCCGTGTCCGTCCCATCGTCCACGAAGTGGGTTGTGCATCCCGAGAATCGGACGCCGTAGTCGAACGCCTGCTGCTGTCCGTGGACCCCGGGGAAGCTTGGCAGGAGAGCGGGGTGAATGTTCATGATTCGGTGGCTGAAATGGTTGACGAACCGGGGGGTGAGGACCCTCATGAACCCGGCAAGAACCACCAGATCCACTCCGTAACCGTCCAATAGTACGATGAGTTTTTCCTCATACTCTTCCCTGCTGTCGAAGTCCCCGTGTTTCAGGACTTCGGTGGGGATCGAACATTTTTGAGCCCGGGTCAGACCGTAGGCTTCCTCCTTATTGCTCACGACGACGGCGATCTCGAGATCGAGATAGCCGGATTCCACGGAATCGATGATGGACTGGAGGTTTGTCCCGCCGCCTGAGATAAGAACAGCGATTTTCTTCATCTTTCGCTCCAGTGCAAGACAGGGTGAAGGCCGCAGATCACGGGCGGATGAGCGTCACCCAGGGTTCAGTCTGAAATCTGGACCGCCGGCTCATCACCGACCCTGGATTCAATGCGGCCCACTTCAAATACCTTTTCACCCGCATCGGACAGGGCCGCCGCCGTTTCCCCGGCCGTCTGCGGTGGGAGGATCACAATCATTCCAAGACCCATGTTGAAGGTGGAGTACATCTCAACCTCGGGAACGTTCCCGAGTTCTGATATGAGGGGGAAGACGGGCGGCACTTCCCAGGACCCTTTCCTGATCATGGCTTTCATGGTTTCCGGGACCACCCGGGGGATATTGCCCCCGAAACCGCCTCCGGTGATATGCACCAGCCCGTGGAAAGGGAACCTCCCAAAGAGGGGAAGGAGGGATGGCGCATAGGAACGGTGCTGCTCAAGCAGCTCCTCCCCCACGGATCTTTTCAGGTCGGGATGGGGCTTTCCCGGATGGAGGCCGGCCATCTCAAGGAGTACTTTTCGGGCAAGGGAGTAGCCGTTGGTGTGCAGCCCCGAGGAGGCGAGTCCGAGGATCGTATCCCCCGGTGTGACGGCCTGTCCGGTGATGAGGTTTTCCCGTTCGACCACCCCGACGATCATACCTGCGAGGTCATATTCTCCCTTCGCGTAAAACCCGGGCATCTCGGCGGTTTCCCCTCCGAGCAGGGCGCATCCGTTTTCCGTGCAGGCCAAGGCGATGCCGCCGACAACCTCTTCCACGATACCGGGCTTTAATTGGCCGGTGGCCAGGTAGTCCATGAAGAAAAGGGGACGTGCGCCCTGAACGAGGATGTCGTTGACACAATGGTTGACCAGGTCCCCGCCCACGGACCCATGCCGGTCCATCAGAAAAGCGATCTTAAGCTTGGTTCCAACGCCATCGACACTGGAAACGAGTACGGGATCGGGAGGGAACCCGTCGGTGGAAAAAAGGCCGCCGAACCCCCCTATCTCCCCCAGGACGGAAGGGCCTTGAGTGGACTTTACCGCTGAGGATATCCGCTTTTTCGCCTCATTAGCGGCGGAGATGTCGACACCGGCGTCGGAATATCGGGTTTCTTTCATGTCAGGGATTCTTGGGGGAGTCAACCGTCGGGCCCTTCATTGGGCCGACCGGGGCTTCGCCAAAGTAGCCCAAATCCGGGGGGGCTGTCAAACGGGAAAAGAGAGAAGTTTCCAAGGGAACGGTCGGTGTTCCCATCGGTGGCGTCCCCAGATTTTATTGGAAAAATGTAATAAATGATATATTTAACATGGAAGGGGCGCCGGGTAAAAATCAGAGGTTGAAGGTTGAAAGATTTAAATAACAACTTTCTGGGAAAGGATCAGAAGCCAGGGATGGATGTCTCAAGGGTAGGACTTGCCGTTGTGGGGGATGAGGTTCTCCTCGGGGAGGTGGCCGACGAGAATGTGCGTCTTGTCGGGAAAGAGATCGGAAGGATCGGTGCGGACCTGGTTCTGGCCCTGATCCTCCCGGACGACGACGACTCCATGGTCCGTCACCTGACCTGGATGAAGGAAGAACTGGACTGGGTGGTGATCACCGGTGGTATTGGGACGACCCACGATGATCGCACTAGGGAGGTCGTGTCGAAAGTCACCGGCAGACCCCTTCGGGAGGATCCGCGTGCTGTCCGGTTCCTGGAAAACCGCCTCGGCGGTCCTGTTCCCGAAAGCCTCGCAGTCCTTGCCATGGTCCCGGAGGGAGCGGATCTGATAGAGAACCCCGGGAAGTCAGCACAGGCTTTTTTTGTCGAGAACCTCATCGTTTTCCCCGGGATTCCCCGGCTTGTGGAATCCATGCTGGGT
The DNA here is from genome assembly GCA_965603295.1 of uncultured bacterium. GTDB lineage: Bacteria > BMS3Abin14 > BMS3Abin14 > BMS3Abin14 > BMS3Abin14 > JAFGWO01. The sequence continues at coordinate 8,688 of CBFDCL010000056.1, forward strand.
GTGCTCGAGGAAAATCTGACCGGTTGTCCGGTTCGAACAAGGGAAATCTTTTCGGGGCTCTACGAATCCGAGATTGCCTCATGTGTTGCGGAAATTCAGGCGGGTAACCCCGGAGTCCGGATCGGTTCTTACCCCGTGACACGTGAGTCGGATCACCGCGTAAAACTGGTTATCAGGAGCAGGGATTTCGAAGCCCTGGAAGAAGCTGAAAAACAGCTTCGGGCAAGGATCCCGGTGTAAGCGAACGGGGGAAACAACAGCATGGAAAAAATAAGCCGGAAATCGGATTTCAGAGTGTGGATGATCTTCGCGTTCGTTCTCCTGCAGACGAGCACCGGGTGCACTTTCATGGAGAACCTGCGTAAGGATTCGGCGCCCGAAAGCGCCTCCCAGGAGATGATTGCGTCGGGCGAGTCTGTGGACCGGAGAACAGCCGAACTGGCCGTTCTGGAGGAATCCGCCCGCGGCCGGGCCGCGGGGGAGATCGTCCTTGCCCGGACCGTCCTCGAGGAAATGGTGTATTTCAACGGGAAGGGTAATGCGGAGGAGGTCAGGCGTTTAGACGGTATTATGGAAAAGGCCCTCGATTCTGCCAGGGGAACCATCGAAAAGGGTCCGGACCCCGCGTCCGAAAAGGCCGACAGGCTTGAGAAGGAGAACAGGACTTTGCGATCAAGGGTGGACAAGGCCGAATCCAGGGCCGCCGAACTCCAGGAAGACCTGTTTGCCAAGGAAACGGTCTCCGAGATCAAGATCGAGTCCCTGGTCAGGCGGCTTGAAACAGCGGAGAAAGCGAGGAACGACGCAATCCGGGAGGTTGTGCGAACAAGGTCGAGGATTGAGGGCATGGCCTCGAAGGCCGAGGCGTCAGCCATGTTCGCCGAAGCGAGGGTCCTCGTTGACCGCATGAACGAGGATGCTTTCAACGACCGGGCGCAGGATGATCTCCAACTGGCCCGTGGTTATCTGGCTTCCGGAAAAAAGGCCCTTGATGCGGGAAACTCCGGGGGCGCAGCTTATCTGTTTGACCTGGTTTCGAGCGTCTATGAGGTTTTCAGGACCTCGAATCCGCGAAAGGTTACAGTCGGCGTCAAAAAGGCCCTGGTGTATAAAACCCCTTCCGGATCCTCTGCGGTGACAGGTTCCCTTTCCCGGGGACAAACGGCCGTTGGTCTTCAGCTCCAGGGAGACCGCGTGCAGGTAAAGATCCCGTCAGGCCTGACCGGCTGGGTCAGGAAGAACCAGGTTCATTAAAGACACGGACGCAGTCACGGCCGGCCTCCTTGGCCATGTAAAGGGCTGAATCGGCCGCGTCGATGACCTCCGTGTAATCTATCCCGTCAACCGGGGCGGTGGCCACTCCAATACTGACGGTGATCCTCGTATTTTCCCCCTTCAGGTGGAAGATGTTGCCGGCAACGGTTTTTCGCAGTTTTTCTGCCGTCATTCCCCCGCCTTCCTTGTCGGTGTGGTTCAGGCAGATGATCCATTCTTCTCCCCCGAAGCGCCCGACGACATCGCTTTGTCGGACGCTTCCCACAAGGATGTCTCCAACCTGCCTGAGCGCTTCGTCTCCCGCGATGTGACCGTACGTATCGTTGTATTTCTTGAAGTTGTCCAGGTCGAGCATGAGAACCGTTAGAGGGTGCCGTGTCCGTGCGACCAGCTGCAGTTCCCTTGTGAGATAATCTTTGACGTATCTCCTGTTATGACGGCCGGTAAGCGAATCGGTATTGGTCATCTTGCGGAGTTGATCGTTTGCGGTGTTGATCTCCTCGAGGCTCTCCTTGAGGCTGGTCGACATGCTGTTGAAGGTTGCAATGAATTCGCCCAGTTCCCCCCTGGCAGAGGACTCAACCTGAAGGCCCGGTTTCCCGGACCGGATGCGCCGGGAAACCCGACTTAACTCCTCCAGGGGCAGCACGAGGGTCCTGGCAAGAAGAACGGCGGGAACCAGGAAGATGCCGGCGAGAGCCAGGGCCATGAGGATCATCTGAAACCGGAAGATGATCAGGGGCGAGAAAGCCTCTTTTCGGGAGGTCTCGAGAACGATCCCCCACGGTAGGGATGTCATGGGAATTGCCGTGGCAATGACCTCCCTGCCGTTGATGCCTGTGTAGATGAAGTGAGTGCCGGTTTCCTGGAGAAGGGCGACGGCATCGGCGGGGGCTGTTGTCCCGGGCGCAAGATCGAGGTTGGCTCCCTTGATGTTTCCTTCCCCGTCCATAAGGTAGACGACTGATCCGGCCGGGGTCAGTGCCCGGACCGTTTCGGTCAGGAGGTTTCTCCCGATCCGGGCGGTAAAGACGGCCGAGCCGTGCCCCCCGGCAAGCTCCATCTTCTGGGCCACCACCAGTCTTGAGGATCCGTTGTCGCTGATCTCCATGACCACAGGGGAGGTTCCCAGAAAGTCAAGCGTTTCGGCAGAATCCATAAAATTCGCTTCCGGAGGCTGAGCTGCCAGGGGTGAACCGTCCGGCCCCAGTATGGTTATGGCGTCAAAGTGCGGGGAGTCCTCAAGGAGGTAGGAAATGTAACGGTTTACGTTACTGGCCGATTCGGCCCGTTTCTGTGGAACCGTTTTCCCCATGAGGGTTCTCACCTCCTCCCGAAGGAGGAGGGAAGTCAAGGCGAAATCCTGAACGTCGTTGGCCCTGGTATCGATCCAGTCGAAGACCTGCTCGGCAAGTCTTTCGGTCTTGGATTCGATCTCCCGGAAGACCTGTTCCCTGAGGATGTTGCTGATCCTGCTGCTGGCAAGCCAGCCGGCCAGGAATGACGGCACCAGGACGCTGACCACCACGATGCCCAGTACCTGAAAACGCAGGGTCCCGAAACGTTCCACGGCAAGGGAAAGGGACTTCGCAAAGGCGTTTTTGGTTTCTGCCTGGCTGTTCTTCGTTGGATTCTTCATCCGACCATCAGATCCATGCCTTCGGCAGTCATCGAGCGGACGATCCTGCTGAGGATCTCAACAACTTCGGGGTCAAACTGGGTGCCGGCGTGCGTTTCCATCTCCACCAGGGCCTCTTCAGTGCTGAGGGGATCCCGGTAAGGGCGTTCCGTGGTCATGGCGTCAAAGGCGTCGGCGCCCGCCAGAATTCTCGCTTCGGGCAGGATGTCATCCTTTGACCGGCCTTCCGGATAGCCCTTTCCGTCGGGCCTTTCGTGGTGCTGGAGAACCGCGAGTTTGATCCTTTCGTCGAAATCGAGGGGCTCCAGGATCCTGTATCCGATGAGGGGGTGGAGCTTGATCTTGTCGTATTCATCCATGTCCAGGGAGCCGGGCTTATTCAGGATGCTCAGTTCAACCGTGATCTTCCCGATGTCGTGGAGGACCCCCGCCTGCTGGATAACCTCCAGCTGTTCAAGGGAAAATCCCATCTGCTCGGCGATGAGCACCGAATACCGCGTTACCCGCTCGGAATGCCCGCGTGTGTACATGTCCTTGGATTCCACCGCGACGATGAGGGACTGAACCATGGAGAAATAGTTTTTCTGGATCCTCTCCAGAAGCAGGGTGTTCTGGATAGCCATGGCTGTTTCGGAGGCGATGGTGGTCAGGAGGGTTTTCTCGTCCTCGGTAAAGGGCAGCCCAGACTCCCGGTTGACCAGGGAAATGACCCCGATGAGTTCCTCCCTGATCATGATGGGCGCCGCTATGGAAGTGTGTCTTTCGTAACCCATGAGGCTGGTGGGGAAAAAAGCGTCCTGGCTGTGAAAATCCTTTACCAGCAGTGGCTTGTTGTTCTTGGCGACCCATCCCGCAAGTCCGAACCCTACCGGGTAGGAACGCCGGATCGGTTGTTCCTGATCGGGAATCCCCTGTGAGTATTCCAGGATCAGTTCGTTCCGTTCCTTATCAAGGAGGAGAAGGTGCCCGATCTGGGCCTGGAGCAGCTCTGCCGGCAGTGACACCGCCATGCGGTAGATCTGTTTCTTGTCGTGTTCCATCCCTAGCATTTTGCTGATCTGGTTCAGAGCCGAGAGCCTGTTGATGGCCTCGTTCAGGCTGACGTTGATCTCCTCGAGGTCGCGGTTGAGCATGGAAATCGTCTCGTTGGCCAGTTGGGTCTCGCTCAACTGGTGCTCGAGCTGCCTTGCAAGGTTTTCCTTCTCCAGGAGATGGGCCATCTCCTCTTTTTCGAAGGCCAGCATCTTCTGTTGGAACTGTTCCATCCTTTGCAGGTCCCTCAGGGCGCTGGAAAGAAGGGCATACTGATCGGCGGCCTTGGAAAGGATCGGGAAAACCGTTGACGGAACCCGGCGGCTGAAATCCCCTTTCTTCAAGAAGGATGCCCATCGGTTCAAGCGGTATGTGAAGAGGATGGTGTAAAGGACAACCCCAGTCAGGAGGAAAGTAATTAATAGCAGGATTGTGACGGCGAGATCCAATTTGACAAGCCTCACTGCAGGTGGTGTGTCAGCCGCCGCAGTTCGGTGCCCATTTGGCCCGTTTGGCGGCGGAAAAATTAATGGACCGGCAAACAGCCAACCCGAACACATATTAATAGCAAAGTCGGGTCAACCCGGCAAGCCGAAGCCGTATGGTTCTTCCCGATTCCGGACAAAGTTCCGTTGCCCGAATGGGAACGATGTGATAAGTGGAGCGGGGTCGGTCCCAAGGACATTTAACGGAATATTGATTGACCGGTGAACCTTCACAGGCTCCGGACAGGCTGGTGATTGATAAACGGATGAAAAGCGGTCACCCGGTGGAACTGTATTTTTTGACTTGTTGATGGCAAATTGATCCCTATGAAATTCCAGATCAACATTTTTCTCGCCGCAGTCGGCCTGGCTTTTATCTTTGAAAGCCTGCCGTATTTCCTCGCACCGGATGCGGTGAAAAGGCTGATGGTCCGGGTGATTGGAACACCCCCATTCTCCCTGAGGCTTGTGGGGTTGGCCGGAATGGTGGCGGGCCTGGCGCTTATCGCTTTTTCCCGGTTTATCGGCTGACGGATCGCTTTTCCATCTTATTAAGAATCGGGATGAACGACGCGGAGGGCGGATTGTTTGAGTGATCGTTTTTCCCCCATTCTACCGTGCATTCTGGCACTGGGGTTCTTTGCTTTCCTCCTCGTGCTGCCTTCGAGCAGTGCGGCCGGTGTGGAACCTGACATCCGCCTCCTCGTGAAGGAAAACCAGGCAAGGGTCGTTCTGCGTGCCCACTCCATGAATGTCGAAACTTCACACGGGGGAAGGTGGATGGCCCGGATCAAGCGGGTTCGTGC
>CBFDCL010000057.1:0-13507 GCA_965603295.1 uncultured bacterium
AACTTTCAAACTTTCAAACCCAAGCATTTTTTCTCAACCCATAACCCTCAACCCTCTATCCCCGCCATCCTGCACAGGAGCAGCAAGGTCAATTCAATCCTGTCATAGAGTGATTGTTCGATGATGTACTCATCGGAGCTGTGATCCTTGTCCCCCACGGGGCCGAGGCCGTCGATAACGGGCACCCCCATCTCTGACAGGAAGTTTCCGTCCGAAGCTCCTCCCCTTCTTTCCGTACCTGCCGTCTGCCCCAGGAGGGAGGCGGATTCTGCCGCCAGTCGGACCAGTTCCTCCGAGCCCGGAACCTCAGTCATCCCGGGCCTTCGGTTAATTTTCCGGAGGGACGCACCGCAGCCGGGGATTCCCGGCCGGCCGACGATCTCCTCGACCCCCCTGTGGACATCCTGTTCGTTCTCCTCGTTCCAGAACCGGTATTCGAAGCGGGCCGCGGCGTGATCCGGGATGATGTTGGTGGCGCGCCCGCCCGTCACCGTACCTACGTTCAGGGAAATGCCCCGGTCCCAGTCGTTTAACGCTTCTAATTCCGGGATCTTCCGGGCCAGCTCTGCTATTGCGCTGGCCTTGGGTTCTTTCATGCCCCCCGCGTGACCGGCCCGGCCGGTCACCGTGAGCTCGAACCGCGCCGCACCCCTCCTGGCGGTGACGATCTGTCCATCCGAACCGCCGGCCTCGAAAACAAGCCCCCGGGAAACACTCCCGGCCGCTTCCCTGATGATCTTTTCGGAAAAGGGGGACCCCACCTCCTCGTCGGCATTAAAAATACACATCAGCGGTATCTGGTCGAGGAAACCGAGATCCTCAAGGATCCGAAGGGACTGAACCATCACCACGATGCCGCCCTTCATGTCCGCGGTGCCCTGCCCCCTGATCCTTTTCTCCCCACGGCAATAGGGGTTCGGATTGTCATCGGGCGGGAACACCGTGTCTAAGTGCCCGATGAGAAGGGTCCTCTCTCCGTTTCCCCCGGCGCCGGTCACGATGTGGTGCCGGGCGCCGTTCCCGTCAGGTTCGGACCTGGTTTGGAGAGCCTTCGGAAGACTTTGCAGGACCATCTCCCCGACGCGGTTCAAGCCTTCGGGGTTTCCCGAAAAACTGTTGACCCCGACAAGGGAACGCAGGAGACCAATCGCCTGTTCCCTCCTTGAATCAGCAGCCTCCTTGATCCGATGAACCACCAAAACTTTTATTCCCTCCCAATCATATCAGGCCCGTCTCCTCGAAATATTTCCGGGCGCCGGGGTGCAGGGGGGCCGAGAGCCCCTGAAGCATCTCAGTTTTTGAAAGATCGTTAAGGGCAGGATGGAGCTCCTTTAGCCGCTCAAGGTTCTCAAACACATCCTTGACCAGGTTGTAGACGTGCTCGTCCGGGATCCGGCTTGATGTCACCAGGGTTGCCTTGACCCCGAAGGTGGGGACATCCCTTTCGTTTCCCAGATCGGGATAGAAGTGAATGGGAACCACGCCGGGGGCGTAGTACGGGTGTTGCCGGTAGAACGAATCGGGAAATCTGATGGGGATAAACCGAACCTTCCTGGGGCCGCTGGCAGCCTCCTTGAAAACACCGGATGGGTGGCCCACCGTGTAGAAAAAACCGTCGATGCGCCCTTCCTGGAGCATCACGGGGACTTCGGGGGCTCGAAGATCCGCGGCCTGGAGGTCGTTACGGAAATCGATCCCCGCGGCTTTGAGGGCATCGATGGAGTTCTGCCGCTGTCCGGAGCCAATATTACCTATATTGATCCTCTTTCCCTTAAGATCCTGAATGCTGCTGATCCCGGAATCCACGGCCGCGCAGAGGACCACCCATTCGGGATAGATGGAAAACAGGGAACGAAGATCCTCCTGTTTACCCCGTTCTTTCCATTCGGCAAGACCGTTAACAGCCTGGAACTGGCGGTCCGACTGAACCACCCCGAAATCCAGATCACCGCTGATGACGGCATTGATGTTAAACACCGACCCGTCGGTGGACTCCACAGTCAGGCGCATGCCGGATTCGTCCTTTTCCCTGTTGACAACCCGGGCGATGGCTCCGCCCACTGGGTAATAAACCCCCGTCACGCCTCCCGTACCGATGTTGTAAAGGACCTTTCCGGTGTCCCCTTTCACTTCACCGGAAGGGGGCGCTTCCGAAGATTTCCCACACCCTGCCAGGGCCAGAACAACCACGGTCAACCCAAGGAGAAACGTTTTCATACCCGCCTCCTTTGAGACAGATCGGAAACAGAAAAAGTGCCTGTGCATATTTGAAGTCCCGGGTGTTTTTTCAGGGTGGGGGGCCTTGAGAACCCGGGAGAACGGATCGTTCCCGAGATGGAGTTTGTGCGAAAAAAGGGCCGGGCAGAACCCGAGTTTGCGGTCGAGATCGCCCGATCTCCCATTCCTTTGCGAGCAGGAACAGAAAAAGGATCGGGGGCCCCAAAGCCCCCGATCCTCACTTAATCTAGTTTCCGGTACCCGAATCGAGCATCTGGCGAAGTTTATCAGCCAGGCTCTTGACATCCGCTTCGAGGCGATTGGTGATCTGCTCCAGTGCTTTATCGATCTCGCCGCCCTTCTTGCGGTACTGGGCCATGAACTGCTCGACCTCCCCCATAAAGGCCTTGAACGATTCGACCTTTTCGGTCATCTCCCCCACGGTCCATTTCGAGTCCGCCAGGTCCTTCTGAAGCGAATCAACTTCCTTCTGGAGCGATTCCAGCCGCTTGGCCGTATCCGACCTGACCTCCGTTTTCTGACGGGCCTGCGCCCTCTCCAGGGCTTCGATCCTCCTCGTGTTATCGTCGACGTGGCTGTTCATGACATCCATGTCAACGGCCGTCGCGCATCCGGAGACCAGGATGGCCGCCAGGATCACGGGAAGAGGAGAACAGGTTCCCATCGAAAACCCTTAAACTTGACTACGGCAGAGCGAAGTGGGCCCGTCTGTTAAATTTCCAGCTGTCCTCGGCGTGACCCCTGACGAAAGGCCTTTCCTCACCGTAGCTGATGGTCCGGACCTTGTCGGCCGGCACACCGAGGGACACCAGATAATTTTTGACGGCGTTGGCCCTGCGCTCCCCGAGGCCAAGGTTGTACTCGTTGGTGCCCCGCTCGTCGCAGTGTCCCTCGACAACAACGCTGGCTTTCCAGGATTTAAGGAGCTTGCTGTTCGATGACAGCCTGTCCCGGGACTCCTGGGTGAGATCGGATTTGTCGTAAGCGAAAAAGATGTCGGTCATCAGGGAGACATCGAAGGTCGGCGACGCCTGCATTTCCGGAGCCGGTTCCGCCGGAGCTGCCGCAGGTTCGTAAGTCTCTACCTTGGGGGCCTCTGCCGGTGCAGGTTCCTCGGCCGCCGGCTCGGCAACCACTACGTCCAGATCTTTGGTCGTGCGGCAACCGAAAACGGCAATGGAAAAGAGAAGAACCACCACCAGAGCGAAAAGGATACTTTTCTTTCCTCGAATCACTGTCCACCTCCTGATATTTTCGTAATCGTTCTTTCGGGATCCTGACCTCACGCCACCGCGTGCAGCGAGGGTATTCGCACTTTCAATAACATCCCCTGTTAGGGGAATCATTTGGTTTTATACCGTATGACGGGGTCCCTTGTAAACCAGTTTCAAAAATGGGCTTTGACCTTTGGTCTTTGGCCCTTGGACTTTGGCCCTTGGACTCTGGACTATTTCTTACTCCAGGCGGGCTGGGTCTTGTCGTTTGGGCCCGAGGTAACCCTTGTCTCCCGGCGACCGTCCCGGTCAACCATGTAGATCTGGTAGGTCCCCGAGCGGTTGGACGTAAAACAGATGAATCTTCCATCCGGGCTCCAGGAGGGATCCTCGTTATTCCCCGCTTCACCAATGAGCGGCCTGGTCTCGAGGGTGTCAGGGTTCACCACCACGATCCCGAAAATGGAACCGATCCTGGAGGTAAAAGCGATCAGGTCTCCCGTTGGCGACCAGACGGGAGACGTATTATAGACCCCGTCAAAGGTGACCCTCTGAACACCGGACCCGTCGACGTTCATAATAAATATCTGGGGCTGTCCATACCGGTCGGACACGAAAGCGATCCTGCTCCCGTCCGGGGACCAGGTGGGGGAGGCTTCGACGCTCTTGAGCCGGGTTATCCTCTTCAGGCTTCCCCCCCTGTGGTCGGAGAGGTAAATGTCCGGATTGCCTTCCCTGTTCCCCATGAACGCGAGGGACCTCCCATCCGGGGAAAACGCCGCACCAACACTGACCCCATTGCCGCTCGTGATCCTTTCCTCCCCGCCCCCGATCCGCAGCGAGTAAAGGTTGGGATCCCCATGCTTATAGGAGGTGTAGACGAGCCCCCCATCGTCCGGCCACCACTCGGGGGAAAGGTTGATCGACCCGTTTTGCGTCACCCTTTGTACCCGGGCCCCATCATAATCCATGAGGAATATTTCCTTCCCCTTTCCACCGGTCTGAACGAAGAGGATCCGGGTCAGGAAAACCCCCTTCTCCCCCGTCACCTGCTCCATGACTTCATCGGAGAACATATGGACCATCCGGCGCACCTGCGACGGGGTTCCTTTCCATCTTTTGGCCACCACTTCCCTTCCCTGAAAGACATCGTAAAGGTGGAATTCCAGTTCAATGTCACCGTCGGGCCGCACCTCGTACCCCGTTTTCACCAGGGCCTCGGCGTTTATCAGTTCCCAATCGGCAAAACCGAAAGTGTCCGGGCGGACCCCTGCGGTTCCCAGGTCCTCCATGTAGAGAATGGGGTCCAGCACCCGGAATACGCCCGAAAAACTGAGATCTCCCGCCAGGACATCCCTGATCTCCCTCGCCAGCAGGGGGACGGGCTCCTGGTTGTTCAGGGGCACGGGGACCTGGACAGCCACCGGCATCTTTCTCGTGGATGGGGCGTTGATATCGAGATAGACCTTGGCCAAAACTTCTGATGGGACAGCCAGCATTGCGAACAGGGCAAGGGTGATGAAATACATATTTTTAATACTGCTGTTTTTTTTAATGATCATCTGTCCTTCCATTTTCATAAGAGAAAAAAGAACCGGGTCCGACGTCCAATATCTAACGAGAAAGGCGGTTCAGTGTTCATAGTTCAGAGCTAAGGGGAACCCGCAACCTCAAACCTCAAACTTCAAACCCCAAACTTTCAAACTCCCACAGCCCCTATTCCGGAGGATACCGGAAATTAACCCCGACCTCGAGGGGTTCGTTACCAAGGTCCTCCGGCAGTGCCGGGAGGCGCCTGGATTTCCGAATGGCCCTTATAGCGGACTGGTCGTAATAATCGTTTCCCGATCTCTTCTCAACCCAGTATTCCTCGATATTGCCGTCAGAAGCGATCCGTATCCCTATAACGGCCAGGAGTTTCTCCCCGGTGGCGACCCCTTCGGGGAGGATCCATGAGGAGCGGATCTTCGACCAGATGCGATCGTAGTATGGCCGGAACCTGATATCGGCTCCCTGTCCTCCCCCATCCGGGGAACCCGACCCGGTGGATCCGGCCGGCTCGAGGGAACCCGATCCTTCCTCAACCCCGGCCCCGGTTTTCACCTCCGGCGCTTCGGGGGTCTCCTCGGCCCCGGCGGTGAACGACTCATAAAGCTGGCGGGCTTCCTTTTCCAGTTCCTCTATGCGCCTTTTCCGTTCAAGGCGGACAGCGGCCGCTTCGTCCCCCCCGGAAGGTTTGATCTTCTCGGAAGGCTGTGCAGGCGGCGGGCTCACTGCCTTTTTCACCGGCTTGGCCACCGGTGGCGCCGACTTCGGAGCCGGTTTGGGAGCGGTTTTCGGTTGGGGTTTTGCAACCGGGGCAGTGGCCTTTCCCGGCCTTGAAGCCTTCGGGGAAGAGGGAAAGGAAACCAGATCAACCGCGAAGCTGGGAGCGTAGGTCGTTCCAGTCATCCGGAACAGGGTCATGCCACCGGCGACGGCGATGACAACGACATGGATGGCCATGGAAACCAGGAAGGAACGCCTGAAAGCCTGTTCCCGGAAATGGTGGTTGTGACCTGATGGCAGGGAAAAAACAGACAAGGGTGGCTGGCCGTCCTTCCTATTCCAGGTCCGGTTCCGTCACCAGACCGATCCTCTCCACCCCGGCGCCTTTCAGGACCGACATGGCGGTGACAATGGTGCCATAATTGATGCGTGCGTCCCCTCTCAGGTACACCGGGCGCCCCCCCAGTTCCGAGAAAAGGATCGGGGCCCGCTTCCGAAACTCGTCCAGGGTCAGCGTGTGCCGGTTCAGGTGGACCATCCCTTTACTGTCCACCGAAAGGGTAACCGCCCGCTCGCCTTTGTCCAGGGGCGCCGTCCCGGCAGTAGGCAACTGGACATCGACCCCGGACTGCAGCATGGGTGCCGTCACCATGAACACAATGAGCAGGACCAGCATGACGTCCACAAGGGGTGTCACGTTGATTTCCGACATCATGTTCCGATCACCGCCCGGGCCCATGGCCATCAGCTCACCCTCCTGAAGTGCCTGTCAATGATGTTCAGGAACTCGGCCGTAAAAGTCCTCATGTCGTTGTCAAGCACCCTGATCCTCTGAATAAAATAGTTGTAAGCCACCACCGCGGGAATGGCCGCGGCAAGCCCCGCAGCTGTGGCCACCAGGGCTTCGGAGATCCCGGGAGCGACGGATATGAGACTGGCGCTCCCCGCCAACCCTATACTCCGGAAAGCGTTCATTATTCCCCAGACGGTCCCGAAAAGGCCGATGAACGGGGCCGTGCTGCCGGTGGTAGCCAGGAACGGGAGGGCCCTTTCCAATCGGGTGAGTTCGGTCTCGGCGGTTTTCGAAAGGGCCCTGCTGATGTTTTCCATGCCCGCGACCTCCTTGGTGAGACCGCTCGGCTCATCGGGGAGGCTGGGCTGGGCCTGCTGCTGCCGGACGCGGCTGACCCGGACGAGTTCGATATACCCCGCCCGGTAAATGGAAGCCACAGGAGAGAAGGTCAGGGATTCGGCCCCCTCATGGATCAGGCTCAGCCGCTGCTGGTGCAGGAAAATGTTGTGAAAACGCTGGTTCTCCCTGACCGCCTGTTTGAACATCCGCCATTTGTAGAAAATAATGGCCCACGTCATCACCGACATGAGGAGCAGGGTAAGGAGAACGATCTGGACCATCAGCCCCGCCCTCATGATCATGGACAGAACGCCGAGTTCCACCTCGCGGCCGATCTGTCCAACGGCAATCTGAGTTAAAATCATCGAATTGGCAATCAACTTGTCCTCCAGTGGAAATTTTGTACGGGGAGATAAAAGGACATTGGCCCTCCGGCACCCCGATAAAAACCTTCGAGATCGTCTTGTCCTTTTCTATGTCAGCCGGTGTCCCCTGTCAACCGAACGGGAAACAAAGGAAAAATCAGTTCCTGGAGCTTAGCACCTGGATCCTGGGGAAAAAGCACCAGGTGACCAGTACAAAACACTAGGCACCAGGCACCAGGTACTAGGTCTAGGTGTTCTCCTTCTCCAAAATCACCCTGGCCGGCGCCCCGTCGCTGCCCGGGATCCTCAGGGGCAGCGCGGTGAGATGGTAGTGTCCGGGCGGAACATTCCTCAGGTCCAGCCCCTCGATGATGACAACCTCAGCGCCGAGAAGTTCCCTGTGGACCTCGTCCCCCCTGCCGTATTCAGCCACCGACAGGTAGTCGATGCCCACGAGTCGAACCCCCTGTTTGACCAGGAAACGCGCACCTTCGGGGGTCAGGAAGGCAAATTCCCGTTCAAATTCGCCCTTTTCGAGAAGTCTTGAGTTGTCCGTTCTTATCAGAAGACGCCCGGTACCCGACCCGATTCCCGCCAATGCGAGATGGCGCTCCCCGATCTCGCGAACCCCCGGAATGTGCACCAGCATCGCTGGTCCAATGAGGATCTCCAGGGGAATGGTGTCGATACCCCCGCGATCCTTCAGGAAGTGAACGGGTGCATCGACGTGGGTGCCCGTGTGGGCGCTCATCTCGACGCGTGACAGGTTGAGGCGTTCCCCCTCTTCCATGGATCGGACCCGTTCCACTTTTACCGGACCGTCGCCGGGCCAGGAGATCATGCCGTTTTCTATGGGCATGGAGACGTCATAAAAGCGCCTGTTATCCATTCAGATTCCCTTTTCAAATTTCATCCGTCTTCGCTGAAAGCTACGACGTGACAGGGATTTGAAATTTCAATAATTCCTGTCATTCCCTTCGTGCCAATATCTTCCGGAATCGAATAACACGGTGCATGGTAAGACATCCCTGTGAGGAAAGCAAAGGGGAAGCGAGCATGGCTTACCCACTCAACCATCATGAAAGACAAGATTGAGACCAAAGAAAACGCGGACGTAAAGCCCGCGCTTTCTTTGAAATTTGGAATTTGAAATCTGAATTTTTCTTTTAACGTTTCACCGCGATAAAGATCGTACGGCCGCCACGATGGATCAGGAACAGGATCGATCCTTTGTCTTTGGACGCTTCCAGCACCCTGGAAAGGGCTTCCGTATTCTCGACCAACTTCCGGTCCACTTCGAGGATCACATCCCCCCGGCGAAGACCCGCCTCGGCGGCAGGGCTTGCCGGCTCCACCCCGGAAATAAGAACACCCTTGGTCGAATCCAGCCCCAGCTTCTCACCGATCTCCGGGGTCAAATCCTGGACCGTCAGGCCCAGATCCCCATCCAGTTCTTCCGGCCCTTTGACGGAACCGGAGGAGGCCGCCTGGTCGGTCATCTCTTCGAGGGTCACTTTAAAGACTCTTGTCTTGCCGCCACGCAGGACCTCCACCTCAACCTCGGTCCCCACCGGGAGATAAGCGACCATGGTGGGCAATTCATGCTGGCTGTCAACATCCGCACCGCTGAATCGAACGATGATATCGCCCCGTTTCAAGCCCGCCTTTGCCGCCGGGCTGTTTTCGACCACGTCCGCCACCAGGGCTCCTTTCCTCGCCTTGAGGTCGAGGGCCTCCTGCATATCGGGTGTGATCGACTGGATGAGCACACCCAGCCAGGCACGGGTCACGACGCCCTTCTCTTTGAGCTGGGAGATAATGTCCTTGGCCAGGTTGACCGGAATAGCGAAACCGATACCCTGGTTGCCTCCGGACTTGGTGTAAATGGCGCTGTTGATGCCCACGACGTTGCCTGCCGTGTCAAACAGGGGGCCGCCGCTGTTGCCGGGATTAATCGCCGCGTCGGTCTGGATGAAATCATCGTAGGGTCCGGCCCCCAACTCCCTTCCCTTGGCGCTGATGATGCCCGCCGTCACGGTGTGCCCTAACCCGAAGGGGTTGCCGATGGCCAGAACCCAGTCCCCCACCCGCGCCTTTTCGGAATCGCCAAGGCGGCAGACGGGCAGACCGTTTTTCGGATCGATCTTGATAAGGGCGAGATCCGTCTTCTCGTCCTTGCCCACAACCTTGGCGGGATAGTCGTCCCCTTCCGCGAGGGTGACAACGATTTCGTCCGCCTCAGCCACCACGTGATTGTTCGTGACGATGTATCCGTCCGCGCTGATGATGAAACCGGATCCGAGGCTGCTCCTTTTAAAGGGCTGCGAAGGATGTTCATCGAAGAAGCGGCGGAAAAATTCATCTCCGAAGAACTCTCTGAAGGGGCTTTTCTCACCTCCGAAAGGGCTTTTAACCTCCCCTTGCTTGACCACCTTCGCGGTGCTCACGTTGACCACCGCCGGGGAAAACTCTTCGACGAGATCAGCGAAAGTGGGGGGCTGTCCGGAGGGGGCCCTGGCAGATCCTTCGGTCCAGAACACCTCCGTCCGGGCCTGTGTGGCAGGGGTAAGAGAGAAGTTGGAAGCCAGGATCAGTCCGATGACGAGGAAACTGACCGCGACGACGCCCACCGTTAATCCGCGAAACACTCTATTCATCTTTCGTATCCTCCTGCTCTCCCCATAGAATTCCGCGGGCTTTTCGCCTCCGGAATTCCACATGTTGAAAAAACTCGCTGAAGACTCCCGATAACGCTTGTGTGATAGGGTTTTATCCACCAGCTGACACTTTTAACGCATTTACTCTTCCATGTCCTTATCCGACTGCTCCCTGACGGGTTAGACACCCCGGTTCATCTGCATCAGGCGCTCGACACGTTTTTCCACTGGAGGGTGCGTGGAGAAAAGCTCGAAAATTTTTTTCCCCGAGAACGGCTTGATGATGAACATGTGGGAGGTGGCCGGGTTGGCAGCCATGGGCACCCGTTTAGAAGCCAGGGAGAGTTTCTCTAACGCCGATGCGAGGTAGCGCGGGTTCCCCGCGATCCTGGCACCCGTGGCGTCGGCCTGGTATTCACGGGACCGGGAGATCGCCATCTGGATGATCACTGCCGCAATGGGGGCCAGGATGGCCATGGCGATGGCGGCCAGGGGGTTATTGTCATCGTCCCGTCCCCCTCCGAAGATAAGGGCCCATCGGGCCATGCTGGCGAGCATCATGATGGCCCCGGCCAGCGTAGCGGCAATGGAGGAGATCAGGATGTCCCGGTGCCCGATATGGGCCAGTTCGTGCCCGATGACCCCGGAAAGTTCCTCGGCCGTGAGCAGCTGCCGGATCCCGTCGGTGACTGCCACCACCGCGTTATCGGGATTC
Source organism: uncultured bacterium (assembly GCA_965603295.1). Classification (GTDB taxonomy): domain Bacteria; phylum BMS3Abin14; class BMS3Abin14; order BMS3Abin14; family BMS3Abin14; genus JAFGWO01. The sequence goes on from CBFDCL010000057.1 coordinate 10,590, forward strand.
CTGCCCGTGGCAAAGGCGTTGGGCGCGGGCTGCGGGATCGTGAAGACACGGGGCATGGGAAGGCCGGCACGGGTGGCCAGGTTTCGCACGATGGAATACAGCTCAGGATCATCAGCCTCGCTCACCGGCTTTGCCCTGTAAAGGGCCAGCACGATCTTGTCGGAGAACCAGTAGGAACCGAAGTTTATGACCACCGCGAAAACGAAAGCGATCATCATTCCACCGCGCCCGCCGAATATCTGCCCAAACAGCATTAAAACACCTGTCAGAGCGCCGAGAAGAAACGTGGTTTTCAGGGTGTTGTTCATGTTTTTTACCTCTTAAAAATTTCAGATTTCAAATTTCAAAAGAGATCCAAGATCCAAAATCCAAGATCCAAGATCCAAAATTCTCATCTCAAAACCTAAAAACAAAGGCCTATACTGTCACTTGTCTTTTTCCCCCGTGTCTCCGTGTCTTCGCGTCCCCGCGTCGGTCTTTCGTGTCCCCCGCTCGAGGGCAAAAAAGTTCTCCCCCGGGCCCAGGGCCATGGGGAACGCCTCCTCACCCAGCATCTCCCGAAGGTCCCGGGAAACCTGCTGCCGGATAAACTCCAGGATCTCATCCACCTCCCGCCTCATCTGGATCATTCTGCGGCGCATCTCCAGGATCACGTCGACACCCGGGAGGTTGACGCCAAGATCCTTATGTAGACGAACGATCATCGCGAGGCGATCGAGCTGTTCGGAAGGCAGCGCTTTCCCATCAAGGATCACCGCCAGGGTGATGAGGCCCTCATCCTCCATGGCCTCAAGGTCGGCGGGCAGAATGCCCAGCCTGCGGCAGATCTCGGCACTATCCAGCATGTTCCTATCGCCGGCCATTAGATTACCACAATCCTTTCCGCGGGTCCATGTCCAGGACCTTGTCCAGTTCATCCAGGAGATGGGCCGCCTTTCCGGAAGAAGCCTTGGGAACCTTTATCTTGATAACAGCATGGAGGTGCCCCCGGCCCCGACTTTTCAGCTTCGGAAACCCCTTGTCCTTCAAGCGCAACTTCTGTCCCCCCTGGGTCCCCGGAGGAACGGTCAGAAGGGTTTTCCCTCCGTCGGGGAGGGGCACCTGGATTTTGGCACCCTTAGCGGCCTCGGTAAAGGTCACGGGCAGATCGAAAGATACGTTCGACCCTTCCCGTCGGAAGATTTTGTGCTGACGGACCTGGACCGTGATGTAGAGATCCCCCGGCCTCCCTCCCCGGGTTCCCGCGTTCCCCTTTCCGGGAACCCGCACCTTCGAACCGGTGTCCACTCCGGCCGGTATCCTGACACTTATCCGCTCCGACTTGTGAACGCTGCCCCGGCCAGTGCACACGGTACACGGTTTTCCGATAATCTGGCCGCTCCCGTTGCATTGGGAGCAGGCATGGGCAAACTGAAACGCTCCCTGGGAAACGCGCTCCTGGCCCGTCCCCTGGCACCTTGGACAGCCGGTGGTCCCACTACCGGGTTCCGCACCCTTGCCGTCGCAGCGGTCGCAGGTGACCGCGTGATCGAACATGATGGGGACCTCAACCCCCTGGTAGGCATCCTCAAAGGACACCTTCAGGGAGTAAGCAAGATCCTGGCCCCTGGCAGGGCTGTGCCGGCGGGTCCTCCCGAAAAGGTCCCCGAACAGGTCCTCGTAAGTGAAACCACCGACGTCAAAACCACCGGAACGGAACCCCCCGAAGTCGAAATCCGAGAAATCGAAACCGGCTCCGCCCGGCCCCGCGTGGCCAAACCGGTCGTACTCACCCTTTTTCTTTCCGTCGGACAGGACGGCGTAGGCTTCGCTGATCTCCTTGAAACGGTTTTCCGCCCCCTTGTCCCCGGGGTTAACATCCGGATGGTGCTTCCGAGCGAGTTTCCGGTAGGCCTTCTTGATCTCGTCTTCGGAAGCATCCCTGGATACTCCGAGGATCTCATAGTAGTCCCTTTTGTCAGCCATGTCGGCGGTTTCGTCCCCTCTTGAGATTTCAGGTTATCTGCATCACCGGAAGGTAAAAGTATTATCCTTCCCCTTCACAACAGAGGAAACCGGAAAGGACCTTCTGCTCCCCCCCGGTTCACCTCCGGAACCTTCCCCCCGGGTTCTGCCTCCACGGGTCAGGCAATCATTTCCGCGTTAAACGTGCCTTTTTCCTCAACCCTGTCAGCCGGTGATCTCGATCTTCTTGGATTTAGCCTCCTCTAACTTCGGGAGGTTGATCTCCAGAACACCCTCGCTGTAGGCAGCGGTGATCCTGTCGGTCTGAACAGCCATTCCCAGGATGAAAGACCTGCGGAACTTCCCGTAGGCCCGCTCGATCCGGTGATATTGTTCCCTGGACACATCCTTCTCAAAGGGCCGTTCACCCTTGATGGTCAGGACCTCATCCTTGACCTCCACGGAAAACTGCTCTCTGGTCATCCCGGGCGCCTCCACCGTCACCACCACGGCGTCCTTGGTTTCGTATATGTCCACCGCCGGGGTCCAGGCAGCGGCTTCGACTTCCTCTTCGCCGCCCTCCCCTCGGATGGATGTGTCGAAAAGTCTGTTCACCCGGTCCTGGACGGCCATGAGATCTTGAAATGGTGTTCTGATCGTCGCCATCATCCTTCATTCCTCCTTTTTACCGTTAACTTACTGAACTATCGAGAAACAATGAACTTTGTTTCCCTGTCCACAGTGGGAAATCTAACCCCGGAAGCGGGGATGTCAAGGGGCCCGGGATGTATCCCGGGGCAGTCCAGAAAAAAAGTCCAGAGTTCAAAGAGAGGGACCCATTATTGGACGAAAACGGGAAATGAACTGAGGATTGAGGATTGAGGATTGAGAAAGGACGGCGTTTCGAGGTTCTTGTCTCTGATTCTCAATTTTCAATTCGTAATCCTATATTTTTCCTCCTTTAGGGCTTTGGG
>CBFDCL010000058.1:0-13287 GCA_965603295.1 uncultured bacterium
CAAAGAACAAAGGTCAATTACTAATGACCTGTAAACACTAGACTGAAACTTTACAATCTAGAGTCTAGACGCTGAAGTTCATGTCTTCCCCAATGGGAAAACATGAACTTTCTCATACACGGCCCCTTCCGGTTTCAACCGGCTTCGAAAGAGGATGAGGTCTTCTACTTCCTGGTCCCCCCAACGTTCATCCGTCAGGGACCGAATGACCTCGGTGAGTCGGGTAATATTGATGGAGCCCTTGACGCGGCCCAGCGTTATGTGCGGTGAAAAACCGTGTTTCTCCTTTTTCCAACCCATTTCGACGACCGTTTTTTCCGTCGCCGCTCCCAGACGGACCAGGACCCCTGAAGGTTCCCGGACCCCGGCCCAGATGACCCTCGGCCGGCGCAGGTCCGGATAGGCGCTCAAACCTTCCACGCGAAGGGGAAAAGGGTGAAACGTGCCGCATACGGCAGACATGGCTCCCACCAGGGCATCGACGCGATCTTCCCCGGTCTCTCCCAGAAACCGCACCGTAAGGTGAATCCCCTCGGGTTTCACCCAACGGACGGCCGCGCGGGTTTCCCTTAGCCTGTCGACACCTTTCCCGACGGATCGGATGATCTCCTCCCTCACCCGGATCGCGAAAAAGAGCCTCACATATTTCCCCGGTCAAGGGTTTCCAGAAACAGTTCCAGAGCAGCTCGGACCGACCGTCTCCGAACCTCCTCCCTTTCCCCCTGAAAAAGGTACGACCGCGAGAGCTCACCGAGGGGCGAAACAACCGCGAACCAGACGGTACCCACCGGCTTTTCGGGAGTCCCTCCGTCCGGACCGGCAACACCCGTGACCGAGATCCCGCAGTCGGCTCGAGTCGCGTTCACCACTCCCCGGGCCATCGCGAGGGCCGTTTCCTCACTGACTGCCCCCCTGGAATCGATGACCTCGGATGGCACGCCGAGGAGTCGGGTTTTCAACCCGTTGGAGTAGGCAATGACGCCGCCGAGGAAAACATTGGAGCTTCCGGGGATGATCGTCAGACACCCTCCCACAAGCCCCCCCGTACAGGACTCCGCCACAGAGAGGGACCATCCCCTCCTGACACACTCCTGAAGGACTCTCCCCGCTACCTCATGAGATCCTGTCAAAGAAAGATCACCTCCAACACCCTGAGTCCCAACCAGGAGTAGCACCCTGCGAGGAGGTCATCAATCATGATCCCCGCGCCTCCGGGCAGGAAACGTTCAGCCTGGCGTACGGGAGGGGGTTTCAGAATATCGAAAAAACGGAACAGGAAAAAACCGGCCGCAACATGCATGAAATCCGCCGGCGACCCCGCCATGGTGAGGAGGTATCCGGCTATCTCGTCGATAACCACAGGCCCCGGATCTCGCGTACCGAGATACTTTTCCGCGTGGTCGGAAGCGAGAAAACCGGCCCCGGTCACCGCCGCGAGGACAAGGATGACCGCCGTGGTCCCGAAAGGGGCCAGGATCAGAAAAAGGGGAACGGCGATAAGGGTCCCGACCGTCCCCGGGACCAGCGGGGAATAGCCCGCTCCGAATCCCGTCGCAAGGATGCGAAGCACCCTGGAGGAGACGGATTTTCTCCTCAATGGATCCGCTCCACCACAATGGTGCCCGAGATCCTGTCCCCGAGGCGCTCCCCCTTGTCATCCACAATTACGAGCCAAAGTTCGATGAGAAGGATGGGAATACCAGCTAGCACGAGAAGGATCCATCCGATGAACGGCACCACAGCGAAGAGCAGTGCCATGGAAAAAGGAAGGTTCCGGTAGATCGAAGATTTGAGGGCACAGGGTTCTCCCTCCACCGACAGGACCTCAAGCCCGAAAACCATCTTTCCCAGGCTCTGGCCTTTTTGAACGCCATCGGCCACAGCCAGGTACAGGATCCCCGCCAGAACCCCGACCGGAGGGACAACCAAGGTCAGCGCCCAAGCGACAAGGATATCCACGAGGCGCGCGAGGATCCTCTTGAGGGTTCCAGCCTTATGAAGATCGGGGCTCCATTTCATTCCCCTGCTCCTTCTGAAATCTCATCATCCTCACGGACGAAAAGGACAAATGCCATGGCGGGACGTTTACTCGCATCGCCCATGGCAAAACGGATTCCGTCTAACTGCCATCCCTCGGCAACCCACCGATTGATGAGCTCCTCCAGGACGTCATCGGTGACCGTCTGCGTCTCAACGACCTTATAACGAAAATCCAAGGTTTTCCTCTTTCGGTATCCGGCTCATGAGGGTCTTGAGGGCCACGAAAGGTTCCCTGGCCTCGAACAAAACATTGTAGATCTCCTCGGTGACAGGGAGCTCCACCCTTTCCCTGGAAGACAGGCCAAGAGCCGACCGGGTCGTCTTGACCCCTTCAGCCACCATGGGACTGGAAGCGGTGATCTGGTCGAGCTTTTCGCCCCTGCCGAGGCGAAGCCCCAGCGTCCGGTTCCGGGACAGGTCACCCGTGCATGTGAGCACCAGGTCACCGATCCCCGCAAGACCCTGAAACGTGAGGGGATCCGCCCCCAGAGCCATGCCGAGCCTCGCCATCTCCGCTAGACCCCTCGTGATCAAGGCGGCCCTGGCATTGTACCCGAGGGCCAAACCGTCACAGATCCCCACCGCAATGGCCATGACGTTCTTCAATGAAGCCGCGATCTCGACACCGACGGGATCCTGGTTCGTATAAAAGCGGAAACTGTCTGAATTAAGGGCTATTTGAACCCGATGGGCGATCTCTTTTTCCCTGCTGGCAACCACCGCCGCAGCGGGCAGCCCCCTGGCCACCTCCAGTGCGAATGTCGGCCCGGAAAGAGTGACAAGCCGCTCTGCGACATTGCCGCCGATAGACTCCTTCAACACCCCGCCGGAGGTGAGAAAAGTCCCCTCCTCGATCCCTTTCGTCGCGTTGATGAGGACAGCATCCACAGGAAGAAAGGAATGGGCCCTCTTCCAGACTTCCCTTGCTCGATGGGACGGCACAACAGACATCACCATCTGGGCACCCGCGAGGCATTCTTCGAAATCGTGGGTCGGTTCGACCGTAGGTGGCAGGGGAACTTCGGGAAGGTAGATATCGTTCCGCCTGGACTTTGCCATCCGGGAAACGAGATCCTCCTCGTGCACCCAGAGGCCCACGGACATTCCCACAACGGCGCAGTGGATGGCCAGGGCGGTCCCCCAGCTCCCTCCCCCGATGATTCCGATCCTGGTCGTCGAGTCCCCCATGGAACTCACCCGAAAAAGATCTCGGCAATGGCGAAAAGTTCGTCATCTACCGTTTTCAACTCGCGGATGGCGTCTTTCAAGGGGACGGTATCGACCCTCCCTTTGACAATGGCGGCCATCATGCCGAACCGGCCCTCCCTGATCAGGTCGTGAGCCTTGACCCCGTACAAGGTAGCCAGGATTCTATCACGTGCCGTGGGGGTTCCTCCCCGCTGGATGTGCCCAAGCACGGTCACCCTGGTTTCGAAACCCGTGCGTTGTTCAATCTCTTTGCCGAGAAAATGACCAATGCCACCAAGGCGGACGTGGCCGAACTCGTCCACCTCGGACTTGTGGTCGGAAAGAGCCCCATCCCCGGCAGACTCTTGCTTTGCCCCCTCCGCCACGACAACAATGGAAAAATCCTTTCCGATGGCGTGGCGCGTCAGGATAACCTCTGCCACCTCATCGAGTTTAAAGGGCCTTTCGGGGATCAGGATTACGTCCGCTCCGCCCGCAAGACCCGAGTGAACCGCGATCCAACCCGTATGCCGTCCCATGACCTCCACCACCATAACCCTGTCGTGGGACTCGGCGGTGGTGTGAAGACGGTCGATGGCCTCGGTTACGATGGAAACCGCCGTGTCGAAACCGAAGGTCACCTCCGTTCCGGAAAGATCGTTATCAATGGTCTTGGGCACACCAACGACTGGAAGCCCGTACTCCTCGTAGAGCCTGCTGGCCACGCCAAGGGTGTCCTCGCCTCCTATGGCGACAAGGGCATCGAGATTAAGGCGCTTGAAGGTCGCCACAACCTGTTCCCCGCCGTTTTCTTCCTTGAAGGGGTTGGTTCGGGAAGTATGGAGGATCGTTCCGCCCCGGTGGATCAACCCCGAAACGGCCCGCAAGGTCAACTCCTCGTGTTGAGCGGTGAGCATTCCCTTCCACCCATGAAGGATGCCGATGATATTATCCCCTTCCTGGATACCTTTCCGAGTGACAGCCCGGATAACGGCGTTCAACCCTGGACAATCCCCGCCACCTGTCAGAATACCGATCCTCATTTCCGCATCCTCCCGGAAAGGTTCAAATACTTGGGAAACGTAACAGAAGTTTCGACCGCATGTCAAACAACACCGTTCCAATCAACCGTATTTTAACGGTTTTTTGCAGTTGCACAACGGTTCCAGTCTGGCGTATTTTTACTTCAGTTGAGAATTTAGGATTGAGGATTGAGAAAAAATATTTGAAGTTTAAGGTTTGAGATTTGAAGTTGCGGGAAAAATCCGTGATTGGTGATGCGTGGTTGGTTTTTTCCAGACACTAAACACCATTCACCAGTCACCTGCATTCATTCTAAACTTTCAAGCTGTCAAACTTTCAAACTATTCTTCGGAGGCAGCGTGCCGCAATCCACCGGTACCCTTTTTGTTGTAGCGACGCCTATCGGTAACCTTGAGGATCTCACTTTCAGAGGCCTTGAGGTCCTCCGGAAGGCGGATCTTATCGCCGCAGAGGACACGCGCCGCACCCGTATCCTCCTTTCACATTATAAAATCCGGGGGACCCTGATCAGTTATCGTGAGCAGAACCGGGATAAATCGAGCCCACGGATCCTCTCTCATCTGACACAAGGGCGATCTGTCGCTCTCGTCACCGATGCCGGGACGCCGGGGCTTTCCGACCCGGGCTATCATCTCGTTGAGGCCTGCGTGGACAACGGGATCCGGGTTGTACCGATCCCCGGAGCCAACGCCCTTGGGGCAGCCCTCTGTGTTTCCGGGATGCCCCTCGACAGGTTCCTGTTCGAGGGTTTCCTGCCATCGCGCCCGGCGGCCCGGAAAAACAGGATTGCCCAGATCGGGGCGGCCGGGGTACCTTTTGTTATATTCGAATCACCGAGAAGGATCGTAGATACCCTTCGTGACATTGTCGGGACACTGGGGGACCGGGAGGTCTTCCTAGCCCGCGAAATGACGAAGGTGCACGAGGAACTTCTCCGGGGGAAGGCCGCTGAGGTAATACAGCGCCTCGGAAACGATCCGATCCTCGGGGAGATCACGATGGTCGTGGCGGGAAGTATGAGCCCCGGGATCAACCTCAACATCCTGGAGGCATCGAAACGCCTGCTGAAAGAGGGCCTTCCGCCCTCCAAGGCAGCCGGCGTTCTTGCGGAACTGACCGGGGTCGATCGCCGGACCATCTACCGGATCGTCATCGGTTTGACGCAGGGAGAGGATCAAGGAGGAAACGATGGATGAGAAAAAGATCAGGGAGATCATTCTGGCACGAATGGAAGATGGGAAGCTTCCCTGCGAGGAGGCCCACAGGATCGCCGAGGAACTGGGGATCCACCTCTCCCTCATCGGCCGCATCTGCAACGAGGGAGAGGAGAAGATCAAAATAGCGAAATGCCTGCTGGGTTGTTTTTGATATTAACTCGGCATCCCTTCGGGGAATTTCCGACCCCTATGGCCGGAAAGCTCTGTTTCTCCGCTTTGCGGACCATCAGTTTTATTGTAAATTAATAGGCTGGAAACCCCCTTTGTCCTGATGATCAGAGGCAAGGGCGAAACTGCGGGGGGAGATGCCCCGTTGGGATTTTGCCCCTGAAAGGCGGAATGGTTAAAATCACACCAAAGATCCTGTGCGTCGATGACGAGAACCTGAACCGGATCATTCTCAGGGATGCTCTGGTGCCTCATGGCTATGAGGTTGTCGAGGCCACCAACGGGCTGGAGGCTCTCACGATCCTCAACCGGGAGCGGATCGATGTCGTCCTCCTCGACATCAACATGCCGGAAATGGATGGGTTGACGGCCTGCCGCCACATCAAGTCCGGCGAGAGTACATCCCACATCCCCGTGATCATGATCACCTCCCTCGCGGATACGGAAAACCGGATTCGGGGGATCGAGGCGGGAGCGGAGGACTACATCACCAAACCGTTCAACGAAGAGGAAGTCCTCGCGCGAATCCGCATGCTCCTGAAAGTCAAAGTGCTCAACGACAAGCTTCGGGATGCCTACCACTCCATAAAAAGCCTCACAACGTTCGGGGAATCCGTCATCCACACCTTCCAGCCTACGAACTTCAACCTGCTTCTTACCATTGACAGCATTGTCGGCCAGCTTCTGCGTACGAACCTCACCCAGATAACCAGACCGGAGATCATTGTCCTCGGAGTGGAGGAGGGGGATCGGTGCTCCTTCTATCGCTATACCCATGACGGTGGGAAGGTCGTCAAGGAACTCATGAACCTTACTCAGAACAGCTGCGTCCCCCAGGAGGTGGGATGGGACAGCGACCCTGTTCACTTCTTCAACGAAACCGAACTGGAGGACTCCCCTTTCCACGGTTTCGCCCTGCGCCTCCAGAAATCCGGCACCCCTGTGCGTAACATGGTTACTTACGTCAGCCGCGACCTTGCCCTCTTCTCCCTGAACTACATCGCTGACGTCACTCCCTACGAAGCGGCCGTTCTCGAGAGCCTTGTCATGCAGACTCTCTTTTTGAAATCTCTTTCGGAACAGGTGACCGAAACGGAGGACGCATTTAGTTACACGGTCTTCAGCCTGGCCCGGGCAGCCGAAGCAAGGGATCGTGATACCGGAGACCACATCCTCCGCGTGGGGGAATACTGCTTTGCCCTCGCTTCAAAACTGAAGATGTTGGATCGTTTTGTCGACGACATCCGCGTCCAGTCGACTCTTCACGATATCGGAAAACTCCACACCTCTTCCTCCATCCTCCAGAAACCGGGACGGCTAAACGATATGGAATGGGAGGAAATGAAGAAGCACACCCTTTACGGAGCCAAAATAATCGGGAACCATCGCCGGTTCGAAATGGGTAAAGTCATTTCCATGACCCATCACGAGAAGTGGGACGGAACCGGGTATCCAAGGGGCCTCTCGGGAAACAGGATCCCACCGGAGGGCCGGATCGTCGCCCTGGCTGACACCTACGATGCCCTTCGCACGGAAAGGGTTTACAAATCCGCACTGGATCACCAGACGGCGTGCCGGATCATCCTCGAGGGGGATGACCGAACCGAGCCCGGTCATTTCGACCCGGAGATCATCTCCATTTTCAGGAAGAATATGGGACTGTTCGAGGAGATCTTCGAGAGGACGGAGGGCTGAAAGGCCTGTCGCAGAAACGGTGACCAGTGATTAGTGACTGGTGATTAAGCAACGTTTATCGTTTAACGTTTATTGTTTAACGGAAAAAGCCGTGGTTAGTCATTCGTAATTTGCCTGGAGCTATTCAAGATTCAAAAGGAAATCCAAGATCCAAAATTCAAGAAAACTTCGTTAAGCGTTAAACAATAAACGTTAAACGTATTTCCTCCTGGCTCCTGACTTCTGACCCCGCAATATCAAACTCTCAAACTCTCAAACTCTCAAACTTTCAAACTTTCAAACTTTCAAACCGTTTTTCTCAATCCTCAATTTTCTTAACCCTATCTCTTCCTCCTGTAGCCCGCGATTATTCCGAATCCGAGATAAGTCACCACAAGGGACGACCCACCGTAACTCAGGAGCGGGAGGGGTAAACCCACAACCGGCAGAAGGCCGGCTGCCATGGCGATATTGATGGCCGACTGTCCCGCGAAGGCGCAGGTGAGCCCCACAACGACCAGGGTCGAGAACCGGGTTTTCGCGAACTCCAGGTAACTGAGAAGATAAAGGAAGAGAAAAACCAGGACGCCGAGGACGAGGAGGACACCCACGAACCCGAACTCTTCGCCCAGGACGGAGAAGATGAAATCCGTATGCTGCTCCGGGATAAAACGAAGCTGGGATTGCGTCCCCTGCTGAAACCCTTTTCCCAGGAGGCCTCCGGAACCGATTGCGATCTTGGATTGAACCACGTGGTAGCCCGTGCCGAGGGGGTCCCTCTCCGGGCTCAGAAAATTCAGGATCCGGTCCCTTTGATAGTCCTTCAGGGAGAAGAAGAAAGAGGGAGCGGCGGCGACGGCACCCGAGGCAATAACCAGGACTGCTGACCAGCGGATACCGGCGAAAAAGAAAAGGGGAAGCGACATGAGGACCAGGAAGATAGCCGTTCCGAGATCCGGCTGAAGGGCAACCGGGATGGCAAGGGCGGTGACAAGGAAGATGGGGATGCCGATCTCCTCGAGGCCGTAGGGCGGTCTCGTCCTGCGCCCCGAAAAATACCGGGCCAGGGCCAGCACAAGGGTGACCTTGGCGAGTTCGGACGGTTGGAAAGTGAGTCCCCAGATGTGAACCCATCTCCGGACGCCGCCTGACATCCCGCCGGCGCCCAGCAATACGGCAACAAGGGTAGCGAGCACAATGCCGTAAAATAAGTAGGCCCCCCTTTCCAGGTGTTTCCGGTCCGCAAAATAACCCACGAAGAACGCGGCTAGAGCTACCACAAGCCAGTAGGCCTGACGGGCGGGATAGTCCGCATATGCTCCCCCACTTGTTGCTGAACGGATAACGGCGATTCCCGCAAGGGAAAGGATCCCCGCTAACAGCAGAAGGACGGGATCCGGTCTCCTGAACCCCGAACTGCCTCTCATCGTTCCGCTCCGGGACTCATGGTCTCCCTTACGTTGTCCGGCGGGTAGAATTCCAGGCATTTTTTCAGAACCCGCGAAACAATAGGGGCGGCCGATGACGATCCATGACCCCCATGTTCCACAATCACCACAGCCACAAATTTGGGGTTCGAAGCGGGCGCAAAGGCCGCAAACCACCCATGATCCCTCAATTCATAGGGGACATCCGACTCATCGTCAGACATCTCCTGGATCCTGACCACCTGAGCTGTTCCGGTTTTACCGGCCACGCGAACCCCCGGGATACGGGCGGCCCGGCCCGTCCCCTTGGAGTCGTTAACCACTCCCTCGAGAGCGTCGATGATCTTTTCCCAGACATCGGCCGGGATCTCCGTTTCCCGTCGGACTATGGGGTCCCGGCGGTACAGCTCCAACCCTCTGACATCAGCGATCCGGTTCACAAGGAAAGGATCCATCTGGACACCTTTGCGGGCAATGGTGGCATAAAGGTTAGCAAGCTGCAGGGGTGTTACCAGGACGTAACCCTGGCCGATGGCCGCGGACAGGGTCTCCCCAGGGAACCACGGTTCACCCCTCTCTTTCAATTTCCAGTCGGGGGACGGCACCAGGCCTTCTTCTTCCCCCGGGAGATCGATCCCCGATTTTCTTCCCAGGCCAAGGATTGAAGCCCATTTCGCGAGAGCGTTCACTCCGGTCCTCTCCCCCGCCTGGTAGAAAAAAACATCACAGGATTCCACGATCCCCTTCCTCAGGTTGACTTTCCCGTGACCGGACTGCTTCCAATCGCGGTACAGCCGCCTCCCATAGTAATAACCACCCGAACAGTGAAGGATCTCCTCGGAATCAATGGCCCCCTCCATCAGGGCGGCGATCGCGGTCACTACCTTGAATGTGGAGCCTGGCGGATACATCCCCTGCAGGGCCCTGTTCTGAAGGGGATGACCGGGATCCGACACGATCTCATTCCACCTTTCCCTGGTCATCCTCAGGTTGAACTCGTTCGGGTCAAATGCGGGAAGGCTTACCATGGCAAGGACTTCCCCGCTCTGGGCCATGAGGACAACCCCCGCCCCCCGATCTGATCCGATGGCGCGCTCCAGCTCCGTCTGGATCCTGATATCGAGGGTCAGCCGGACATCGGCCCCCGGAGAGGCTTCGGTGACCCCAAGGACACTGATCTCCCTGCCCCTTGCGTCCACCTCAACCTGGCGGCCTCCATCTTCCCCACGGAGATACGTGTCGAAAGATTTCTCGAGGGAGTCCTTGCCCACCGTGTCCCCTTTGACCGCCCCCGGGTAGCTTCCGGAATTAATCTGCTCCTTCGATATTTCCCCCACATACCCTATAAGGTGGGCGGTGGTGTTCCCGTAAGGGTAATATCTCCTGGGAGCAACCAGCATGACGGCCCCGGGAAAACTATCCTGATTAGCCTCGAGAAGAGCCACTTCCCGTTCGTCAAGGTGATCGAATACCCGGATCGCCCGGTAGGGGATATTGACGGCGTTTTCCCGGAGGCGCTTCAGAGCCGCTTCCCTGTCGCGTTCCAGGACCGCGGAAAGGGCCAGGACTGTATCCTCAGCGTCCTTTTCCACATCCTCCGGAATGACAGCGAGGGAATAATCGGGCGTACTATCTGCCAGGATGACCCCGTTTCTGTCCTTTATGATCCCCCTTGTGGCGGGCATCTGAACCAGACGGATCCGGTTGTTGTCAGCCAGTCTCTGGTAGCGGGAATGGTGCAGGACCTGAAGATGCCAGAAAAAGAGCACAAGGAACAGAAATACAAGGACAACGAAGCCGATGGTAATAGCCAGCTTTCGTTCGATACCCGGCAGTGCGTCGGTCTGCCTCGGGGAAAAAGGATCCAAGGATCAGTCCCCCAGGCTCAGTTCCTCTTCCTGCCGGATACCGGACACAGCTTCAAAATGCAACAGGAGGGAATGTATTGCGAGTATCAGAAGGGAGTTTCCCAGGAAGGCCCACACCATGAAAAGGGAGAAAAGGGGCGGTCGTGCCTGGGCGAACAGTGCCAGGACAGCAACTTTTGACAGGATCGAAAGGAACACCGCCCCGGCCACTGAAGCCGCCCGGTGACCGACGTTACGGACAAAAAACTTCCCCCTCAGGTAGCCCCCCGAATAACCGGCTACGATCTTGGCCACCGCGTTGATCCCCAGGACCCCCCCCGTCATGGCATCCTGAAGGTACCCGACCAGCGCCCCGGTGAGCATCCCCGACAGAATACCACGTGTAAGGGCGACGTGGATCACGATAAGGAGGGGAAGGTCTACTCCCGCGACAAACCAGAAAGGCAGCACCAGGGGAACGAGGGTGGACTGGATGACCAGTGAGGATCCGATGAGAAAAACAAAATAAAGGAACCTCACGGCCGGTATTCCTCTCCCCTATTCTGGGGCTTCAGTATGAGCACGTCCTCGAAACTTCTCGAGGATGCCTGGGGAAGGACTTTTGCGTACTGGTAAAGGCCGTAGCTTTTCTTGAGGACCTGTGAGACGGAACCCACCTCGATCCCCCTCGGATAGGTACCTGTGAGGCCACTGGTAATGATCACGTCCCCGACCAGGACATCCTGAGTGCGATCGAGATATTTCAGCTGGCAGGTTCCCGAGTTCTCCCCCTCGAGGATGGCGCGGGCCCTTGATCTGTTTACGATAACAGGGACCCTTGAGGACCGGTCAAGGATAAGTCTCACGATGGAACTGTGCTTTGTAACCTCGGTAACCCTGCCCACAAGACCGTCCGGCATGACGACGGGGGATCCCCTCCGGACCCCTTCCTCCCAACCGCGGTTGACAACGATCGTGCGTGTCCATGGATCGGGCGACTCCCCGATGACTCTGGCTACCGTTCCTTCCAGACCCGTTTCCAAACGGTATGCGGCAAACTCTTCCAGTCGGCCTACACGGAACAGCTCCTCCCTGAGTTCCTGGACTTCCGTGCGCAGCAGGTTTACCTCATCCGTGAGTCTTCTGTTTTCGTCCTTGATTCCATAGAAGTACAGGTAACTGTTCCAAAGGTCGCTGACCCCGCCTGCCACAGCGGTGACCCCCCACTGGAAAGGAGACGTGACAGTGACGACGCTCCTCCGGAAATAGGTCTCCCCGGTGGGAGCGCGAAGCTGCCTCGAGATGGCAATGAGGGAAAGCCCGACGAGGATTACCAGAAGCAACCCCTCGCGGTGGCGCGCCAGGAAGTCGCGCATGGGGTTGCCCCGACCAGGCATGACCGTTACTCTCGCAGGGAGATCTGTTTCAGAAGCTTCAATTCGGTCAGTGCTATGCCGGCGCCCTTTACCACGCAGGTCAGGGGTTCCTCGGCGATGATGATGGGAAGGTCCGTCTCCTCCCTCAACCGAACGTCAAGACCCTTGGTAAGAGAACCTCCTCCGGCGAGGACGATCCCTTTGTCGACAATGTCGGCGGCCAGTTCAGGGGGGGTGCGTTCCAGGGCGTTCAGGATCGCCTCGACGATCTGGGTGACGGGTTCCTCAAGAGCTTCATAGATCTCCTTGTTGCTCATATCAAGCGTTTTTGGCACCCCGCCGATGAGATCCCGGCCCTTGACCTCCATGGTCTCCACATTTTCGGGGGGATGGGCCGATCCAATGGTGATTTTGATCTGTTCGGCCATCCGTTCACCGATGAGGAGGTTGTACTTCTTCTTGATGTAACTGACAATGGAGTCGTCCATCTTGTCGCCGCCCACCTTGACCGAGATGGACAGGACGATATCGTGAAGGGAGATAACGGCAACTTCGGTGGTCCCTCCCCCTATATCCACGATCATGTTCCCCGACGCTTCGGCGATGGGAAGGCCCGCCCCGATGGCAGCGGCCATCGGTTCCTCGATCATGTACACCTCCCTGGCGCCGGCTTCCTGTGCGGATTCCCTGATAGCTCTCTTCTCCACCTGCGTAATCCCCGAAGGGACTCCGATGATGACCCTTGGCCGGATCAGGCGGCTCCGGTTGTGGACCTTTTGAATGAAGTACCGGAGCATGGCTTCGGCGACTTCGAAGTCGGCGATCACTCCATCCTTCATGGGCCTGATCGCGACGATGCTCCCAGGAGTCCGCCCGAGCATCTGTTTGGCCTCCCGCCCGACGGCCCGGACGTGGGAATTACCTCGATTATCCTTGTGAACCGCCACAACGGAAGGTTCATCGGTGACAATCCCTTTTCCTTTGACAAAGACGAGAGTGTTGGCCGTGCCCAGGTCGACGGCGAGGTCGTTGGACATTAGCCCCAGGATGTTGTTGAAAAACCACATATTGGCTACCTCAAGGTTGCGTGTGGACGAACAGCCGCGGTGCCCGGGGAAAAAGGTAATGAAACACTGAAGTACTGAACCTCCGCCAGCGCCCGGATACGGCAAACAGCATCGAGTCAAGGGATACTAGCAGAACAATGGAGCCATTTCAATGTTGAGGGGAACTAACGGTTTGCGGTTTGAGAGTTTGAGAGTTTGAAAGTTTGAGAGTTTGAAAGTTTGAGAGTTTGAAAGTTTGA
>CBFDCL010000059.1:0-13208 GCA_965603295.1 uncultured bacterium
AATCTCAAATCTCAGAATTGGCAAAGTGCACATGTGCACCGGTGCACTAGTGCACTGATGTAAAAACCACAACTCTCAAACTCTCAAACTCTCAAACTTTCAAACTTTCAAACTTTTTTCTCAATCCTCAATTCGTTTTCGTCCTTTGTGTTTCCTCTCTTCCCTTGCTCCTTAAAACCCTTTGTGATAGTTAGAAAAATTGTTCTTCTATCGTGAATGCCCCTACGTGTCAGTGCATCGCTTCGAACACGTTAAACGTTAAACATTAAACATTAAACGAAATATACAGTCCGACAAACGGAAACATCCAATTTATGATCGACCTTCACACTCATACATTTGCGAGCGACGGAGTTCTCGTCCCGTCGGAGCTCATCCGGAGGGCTGTCGCGGCGGGATATCGGGCGATCGGGATCACCGACCACGGGGACGAGTCAAACCTCGAGGATCTGATCGCGAGGGCGCAGAGGGCGGCGAAGGCCTGGGCCGCGGATGGCAGGATCACCGTGGTCCCCGGTGTCGAGATCACCCACGTGCCCCCGGAGAGGATTCACCCGGTTGCCCGCTGGGCTCGTAAGCTGGGGGCCCGGATCGTGGTGGTCCACGGGGAAACGGTGACCGAACCGGTGGCCCCGGGGACGAACGCGGCGGGGGTCCGCTGCCCGGATGTTGACATCCTCGCCCATCCCGGCCTGCTCACCCGGGAGGACGCCCTGGCCGCAGCCGAGAACGGGGTTTTCCTCGAGATCTCCTCCAGGAATGGTCATTCGGCGGGGAACGGCCGGGTCGCCAGGGCAGCAGCCGAAACCGGGGCGGACCTGATCCTTAACACCGATGCCCATGCTCCGGGTGACCTCATCACGGTGGAGTGTGCCCGGACCATCCTCGCGGCCGCTGGTATCGACGAGGAAGGGATTGAGAAAGCGCTTCGGAACGCTGAGAAGCTGCTGGAACGGGTAACATCAGTTTGAGAGTTTGAAAGTTTGAGAGTTTGAGAGTTTGAGAGTTTGAAAGTTGGAAAGTTCAGTTTGAAGTTTGCTGTTTGAGGTTTGAAGTTAGAAATTCCGGTCAGGGATTGATGAACAAATGAGGGAAGGAATCAGGTGGTAAGGATGGTTGGATCCAAACTTGTTGTCGACCACGGAATCCGACCCTATTCGCTCCATGCTCTTTCGGAAGATGAAAACCGCAACTTCAAACTTCAAACGTCAGACTTCAAACGGTTAACCAATCACTAATCACGAATCACAAATCACCTAGCTTGCTCCGGAGGATCTTCCATGAGTTACATCAGAAAACGAAAAGCAAAGGGATCGGGAATCATCCCCAAAGAAATTCTCAGCGACGAAAGGTCCCTGACGTCCTGGATCTCGGAAAACACCAACAAACTGATCTACGGCGGAGGGGTGGTTCTGCTGATTCTCTTCATCTCCTTCGGATATATCTGGATAAAGGCCAGGAACGCAAAGGTGGCCGGGGAGGACCTCGCAAACGCCCTTCGGTTTTACTGGAGCGCCGTGGCCAGTACCTCCACGGATGACCCCGCCTCGGACGCGTTCCATCTCGAGCAGACCCTGGGCCGCTTCACTGAGGTGGCCCAGAAGTACCCAAAGGCGGTGCAGGGGCAGATCGCATCCCTGTACCGGGCCGGGGTCCTTTTCCAACTCGGGCGCTACCAGGAGGCTGCCGGGATTCTGGAAGATCTCGAGTCCGCAAACCCTTCCATCCTCCCGGACCTGAACGCCAGTCTTCTGCTCGCCCGGAGTTTCGAGGCCCAGGGTGAGTTCGAAAAAGCTATCGGCGTTTACTCGTCGCTCAGGGACAGTGCTGTCGGGGACATGAAAGCGGTCCTTGCGGTGGATCTCGCCAGGTGCAGGGAACTGACGGGAGACATCGATGGAGCCATTTCCATTTACAGGGAACTGAAAACCGGGTTTCCGGATTCAATTTTTGCGACAAGGGCCGAGAAGAAACTGGCCATTCTGGGAGCCGCCGGTCGGGAAGAGCTTTGAAACGGGAAATCCTTTCCGGTAACGAGGCCATCGCGAGGGGCGCCCTTTCCGCTGGTATCTCCCTCGCTACGGGCTATCCCGGCACTCCGAGCACCGAGATCCTGGAGAGCCTTGCCCGGATGGGGGCCGTGAAGGCCATCTGGTCCCCCAACGAGAAGATCGCCGTGGAACTCGCCAGCGGCGTGTCATACGGTGGGCACAGGACCCTCGCAGCTATGAAGCATGTCGGGGTCAATGTTGCGGCGGACCCCATTTTCACCCTTGCCTACACCGGTGTCGGGGGCGGTTTCGTTATTATCACCGCAGACGACCCGGAGCTTCACAGTTCCCAGAACGAACAGGACAACCGGCGTTACGCATCGTTCGCAAGAATCCCCATGCTGGAGCCGTCGGACAGCCAGGAGGCGCTGGATTTTACCCGGGAGGCTTTCTCGCTGAGCGAACGGTTCGACCTCCCGTTCTTCGTACGGACGACCACCAGGATCTCCCACGGGAAATCGGTGGTCGAGGACCGGTTCCCTGAAGTCAGGGAGAAGCCTGATAGAACGGCCCTGGTCAAAAACGAGGCTAAGTACGTCATGGTCCCGGCCAACGCGAAGGTCAGGCACCGCGATCTTGAGGAGCGCATTGCCAGGGTGCTTTCCTACGCCGAGGACTGTTCCTTCAACCGGGCGGAGTTCAGGGATCCCGCGATCGGGGTCATCACCTCCGGAATCAGCTACAACTACGTACGTGAGGCGCTTCCCAACGCTTCTATCCTGAAACTGGGGCTCGTTTTTCCCCTTCCCACCGACCTGATCCGTGATTTTGCCTCCCACTGCGCCAGGATTGTCATCGTTGAGGAGCTGGAGCCGTACCTGGAGGAGTGGGTCCGCATTCTGGGTGTCGGGTGCGAGGGGAAATCCCTCATCCCGCGGTTCGGTGAGATTGACACCGGAACGGTCCGGAAGGCCCTCGCTCCATCCCCCGGGGAACCGGTGGCCCCTGAGGGAGGGAAGGCGGGTCTCGATGAGATCCCCGTCAGACTTCCCGTCATGTGTGTGGGGTGTCCCCACCGAGGGATCTTTCACCTGCTGAGCCGGAAGAACACGTTCGTGGCGGGGGATATCGGGTGTTACACCCTGGCCGTATCTCCACCCCTTTCCGCTATCCACACGACCCTCTGCATGGGGGCCGGCATTAACCAGGCTGCGGGGATCGAGGCTGTCATGCCGGAGGAACATGGGAACGTGGTTGCGGTCATCGGGGATTCCACTTTTCTGCACAGCGGCATGGGCGGTGTCCTGAACATGGCTTTTAACTCGATCCCGGCTACCGTCATCATCCTGGACAACTTCACAACAGCCATGACCGGAAGGCAGAACCACCCCGGCAGCGGTTTTGACGCCGCCGGCAACCGCACCCGGCAGGTCCAGTGGGAGGGGCTTCTGGGGGGTCTCGGCATCGAAAACGTCCGCCTGGTGGATGCCTACGACATCGACGAGATCCGGGGAGTCCTCGAGGAGGAGACGGCCCGCGAAGCACCGTCCGTCATCGTTGTGCAGGGAGCCTGCATGCTCCTGAGAAATCAGCCGGTCAAACGAGGCAAACCGTTCCGGATCGCGGAGGAAAGCTGCACCGACTGCGGTGTATGCCTGAGTATAGGATGCCCGGCTATCTCACGGAAGGACGCCTCTCCGGATGAAAAGCCGTTTATCGACACCGAGCAGTGCACAGGCTGCGAACTGTGCCAACAGCTGTGCCGGTTCGATTCCATCTGGAGGGACGAATGATCTCCCCCGGTGAGGGCACGGTAAATATCCTCCTGGTCGGGGTAGGGGGGCAGGGGACGATCCTGGCCAGCGAACTCCTCGCCCACGTCTTTCTCGAGGATGGTTACGATGTCAAGAAGAGCGAGGTGCACGGCATGGCCCAGCGGGGAGGGAGGGTCGTATCCCACGTTCGGTTCGGACGCAAGGTGCATTCCCCTCTCATCGTTCCCGGCGAGGCGGACATCCTCGTTGGTTTTGAGATGGCCGAAGCGTTAAGAAGCCTGGATTGGCTCGCCCCGGGGGCCGGGGTCATCGCCGAAAACAGGGCGATACTCCCATATACAGCCCAGGTTGGGCAGGCTTCCTATCCCTTTGATGCCCTTGACAGGATCTCACAGGCCGGGTTTGACCTCACTGTGGTGGAGGGGGAGAAGCTCGCCGGCCTGGCGGGATCCAAGAAGGCCGCCAACACCGTGCTCATGGGGGTCCTGGCCGGGTATCTTCCCGTCGGGCGTGAAGTCTGGGAAGAGACGATCCGAAAGAATATGCCGGAGAAGCTGGTGGAAGTGAATATCAGGGCGTTCGGAATGGGGTACGGGCAAACCGGAGTTTGAATGTTTGAAAGTTTGAGAGTTTGAAAGTTAGGGTCAATTCATTACGGTGAAGAAAGAAAAACTGTTTCTTTTTTGCAGGGCAACTCTCAAACTCTCAAACTCTCAAACCTTCAGACTTCCCCTTTTTCCCCGCTTGACGGGAAATCCGTGATTCGATACAAGAATAACACCCTGTTTCCCCTTTGAAAATCCAGCGAAAGGTGGGCAGAATGATCTGGGACGAAGAATTCGAGAGCATGCCCCGGGAAGCCCTTGAGGCGCTTCAGATTTACAGGCTGCGCAAGACCGTTGAAAGGGTCTACGCCACGGTCCCTTTTTACAAGAAAATCCTCGACAAGGCTAAGGTGACACCCTCAAAGATCAAAACCCTTGACGATCTCCGGCGCCTGCCGTTCACCAACAAGACCGACCTTCGGGACAACTACCCCTTCGGCCTCTTTACCCTTCCCCTTCATGAGGTGGTCAGGATCCATGCCTCCTCCGGCACGACGGGCAAACCCACGGTGGTCGGGTACACAAAAAGGGACATCGAAACGTGGTCCGTGCTGATGGCGAGGACCCTTTCGTGCGGCGGCGTCAAAAAAGGGGACGTCGTCCAGAACGCCTATGGTTACGGGCTTTTCACGGGGGGGCTCGGGTTCCATTACGGGGCTGAGAAGTTAGGGGCCACCGTTATCCCCATCTCGGGCGGGAACACCAAGCGCCAGATCATGCTCATGGAGGATTTCGGGAGCACCGCGTTGACGTGCACTCCTTCCTACGCCCTCACCCTGGCGGAGGCAATGGAAGAGGCGGGGGTGAGCAAGAAAAGGTTAAAGCTCCGGGTAGGCATCTTCGGGGCCGAACCGTGGTCCCAGAACATGAGACAGCAGGTTGAGGCCAAACTGGGCATCGATGCCATGGACATCTACGGTCTCTCCGAGGTCATTGGCCCGGGGGTGTCGGTGGAATGCATCGAGGCCAAGAACGGGCTCCACGTGTTCGAGGATCATTTTATCCCCGAGATCATCGATCCGGACACCGGGGAAACCCTTCCTTTCGGGGAAGAGGGTGAGTTGGTGTTTACCACCATTACCAAGGAAGCCTTCCCGGTGATCCGCTACCGCACGAAAGACATCAGCCGCCTGCACGCGGAACCGTGCCGGTGCGGCCGGACCCATGTTCGCATGGACCGGATAACCGGAAGAACGGACGACATGCTCATCATCCGGGGAGTAAACCTGTTCCCCAGCCAGATCGAGAGCCTTCTCATGGAGATCGAGGGTCTTGAACCGCATTACATGCTCATCGTTCGAAGGGAAGGGACCCTGGACACCCTCGAAGTTCAGATCGAGGTCAACGAAAGGCTCTTCACCGACGAGATCAAGGGCCTCGAGGCCCTTGAAAAGGGCGTTGAGGGACAGATCAAGGATATCCTGGGCATATCGGCAAAAGTCCGCCTGGTGGAACCGAAGTCCATCCAGCGGTTCGAAGGGAAGGCGAAGAGGGTTATCGATG
This sequence comes from uncultured bacterium, assembly GCA_965603295.1. GTDB lineage: Bacteria > BMS3Abin14 > BMS3Abin14 > BMS3Abin14 > BMS3Abin14 > JAFGWO01. Next base: position 5,875 of record CBFDCL010000059.1, read on the forward strand.
AACGGGAAATCTGAGAATTAATTCCAAATTTCAGATTTCAAAACTCAAAAATAGTTTTATACTTCTTTATTGAAAAATAGTTTAACCAATTGTATTTGTTTGAAATTTGAAGTTTGAAATTTGAAATTCATTTGATCGGGGGTTTCAATCATGAAGGTCGAACAGATATCCGTTTTCATGGAGAACAAGGCCGGTCGGCTGGCCCAGATCACCAGGGTCCTGGGAAGCGCAGGTGTTAACATCCTTACCCTTTCCCTCGCGGATACGGCGGACTTCGGAATCCTGCGGCTTCTCGTCACCGATAACGACAAAGCCTACGATACCCTGAAAAACGACGGTTTTACTGTGGGGAGAAACGAGGTGCTGGCCATCGAAGTGCCGGACCGGCCCGGAGGACTGGCCGATTTCCTCGAGATCCTCAGGGTCAACGAGATCAACATTGAATACATGTACGCCTACAGAAAAGGCAACCATGCTGTCCTGATCTTCCGGTTCGACAACCTCGACAAGGCGATCAGCGTTCTGCCGGCGGCGAACTTTAACGTTCTGACCAGGGAACAGCTGTACAAGCTGTGACCAGTTGAACATTCCGGGCTTTCTGGTCCGTAGAACCTGCCGGGAATACCGCCCGGTCTGCAAGGAGAAGGAATGAGAATCAGATCGCTGCTGGTGGTGGTGTGCGCCCTGCTCCTTACGGGCGGATGCTCCTCGAAAAAAGACACCTTTAAGATCGGGGCGGTGTTTGCTCTGACCGGCCCCGCAGCAATGCTGGGTACACCGGAGGGGAACACGACCGAGATGATCGTTAACAGGGTCAACGAGGCGGGGGGCATCAAAGGGCGGCCCCTCGAGGTGATCTTTTACGACACTGAAGCTGACTCCACGAAGGCCCTGACTGCTGTGAAAAAGCTCATCAGCAAGGACAATGTCCTCGCCATTATCGGGCCCACCACATCAGGGACAACCCTCGCTGTCGCCGATTTCGCGGAAAAATCCGGCGTTCCCCTGGTGTCGTGCGCATCGAGCTACAGGATCGTTTCCCCTTTGAGGGAATACGTGTTCAAAGTGACCCATTCGGATGATCTCATCGTCAAAAGGATCTACGAGGCCCTGAAGAGTCAGGGGATCTCGGCGGTGGCTATCCTCACCGCCTCCGACGGTTTCGGGGACTCGGGCAGGGAACAGTTGAAACTCCAGGCCGAGGGGTACGGAATTACGATCGTTTCCGAGGAACGGTTCGGGCCCGGGGATACGGATATGACCACCCAGTTGACGAAGATCAAGGGCACCGATGCTGCCGCTCTTATCTGCTGGGGAACCAACCCCGGCCCGGCCATCATCGCCAAGAACATGCGCCAGCTGGGGATGAGCCTGCCGGTATACAACAGCCACGGCGTTGCCTCGAAAAAGTTCATTGAACTCGCCGGGGACGCTTCGGAGGGTATCATGCTTCCGGTGGGGAAAATCCTCGTGGCGGACCAGATCCCTGACTCCGATCCCCAGAAAGGGGTTCTGATGGAATACCGGGATACCTACGAGAAGGAGTTCAGCGAGCCGGTATCCACCTTCGGGGGGCACGCCTGGGATGCCATGAAGATCGTGGTATCCGCAATGGAAAGCCTCCTGGAGGACGGAGAGGATGTCACGCGGGAAACCCTCAAGGACAGGATCGAGGAAACGGAGGGGCTGCCCGGGGTTGCCGGGATCTACAAGCTGAGCGATACTGAACATAACGGGCTGAAAATGGATGGCCTCGTCATGGTCGAGGTAAAAAACGGGGATTGGAAGCTCATCTCCCAATAGCACAGGGGCAACATTCCTGCCTGTTTTCTGGCAAGGGGCGGGTTTTTTCATAGGAAGGTATTACCAGTGAGCGTTCCGCTTTCGCGGGGCGTTTAAACGGAACGTTAACGGCTGGGGGGGAGGAGAATATCAAATGAAGAACAAACAAAGGAACAGTAGGATCCGGATGGTCCTCGTTCTGGCGGCGGCATTGTCGTTCGTGTTGGTGGGGACACAATGTGCAAAAAAAGCCGAGCGGGAAGTGTACAAGATCGGAGCTATTTTCGCGTCAACTGGTCCGGCTTCCATGCTTGGTCTGCCGGAAAAGAATACCGTTGAGATGCTCGCGGAAGCCATCAATGCGGATGGCGGTATCAAAATCAGGATCCAGTCAGGAGGGGGTTGGGTTGACCTTGGTATACCCATTGAAGTGATCATGTACGACACCGAGGCAGATCCTACGAAAACAATCACGGCCACCAAAAAACTGATCGAAAACGATCAGGTCGACATCATCATCGGACCGACAACATCGGGCACCAGTCTCGCCATTATGGATGTTGTCTCCGAAGCCCAGATTCCGCTGATATCATGTGCCGCTTCGGTAAGGATCGTTGAGCCCGTTTCCGAAAGGTACTGGGTCTTCAAAACACCGCAGACGGACGTTATGGCTGTGGAGAAGATCTACACCAAGCTCAAGGCTGACGGTCTGAAAAAGATCGCCATCATCACGGTGAGCAACGGTTATGGAGATTCCGGCCGCGTGCAGCTCCAGAACCTGGCATCGAAATACGGGCTCGAAATCGTGGCGGATGAGCGGTACGGCGGGAAAGACACCGACATGAGCGCGCAGCTCACCAAGATCAAGGGTTCGGCGGCCGAGGCTATTGTCTGTTGGGGAACGAACCCGGGACCCGCGGTGATCGCGAAAAACAGGGTGCAGCTTGGAATCACGATCCCCCTATACAACAGCCACGGCGTGGCGTCGCCCAAGTTCATTGAGCTGGCCGGCGGGGCCGCGGAAGGGACCTTCCTGCCTGCCGGCAAACTCCTCATCGTGGACCAGCTTGCCGACACCGACCCGCAGAAGGCTGTCCTGGCGGAATACAAGGCGGATTACGAGGGCAAGTTCGGCGTCGGTACGGTCAATACCTTCGGTGGTCACGCATATGACGCTTTAAAGGTTGCCGTCATGGCCATCGGGAACGCCGCAAAAGCTGGATCCCGAAAAGCTGGAATGGTGGATAGGGCTACCATCAGGGACGAGATCGAAAAAATCCAGGGGTTCTACGGGACCGGCGGGGTCTTCAATTACTCCGATAAGGATCACAACGGGCTGACCAAGGACGGGTTCGTGATGGTCGAAATCAAGAACGGTACGTGGAATCTGGCGGAGTAAAACGGGGTCCAACGTTTAACGTTCAACGTCCAACGTGATTATTTGATCACAGGCAAACCATTAAATTGCCGAGAAAATGGATGGGGGCCGAATTTCGGCCCCCTTTTTTTGGGAAAAATGTTAAAAAACACTGTTTGTTGTTGGTAGTGGATCTAACGCCTGTTTCATTCAGATTTTGGGCTGTTATTCGGTCATCGCGAGCTGATACCTTTTCGAAGTGATCCCATGGGATTGCTTCGACTTGAATGTTGGTCTCGCAATGACGCCGTATACACGTTAGACATTTCACGTGGGACGTTGGACGAAATCCCTGGACTCTGGACTATTCCTCTATGTCTTTAGATCAGCAGATCCTCCAGTACCTCATCACCGGTGTGACGGTGGGGAGCATCTATGCTCTCATCGGGATGGGGTTCAACATCATCTATAACTCCACGGAGATCATCAATTTCGCCCAGGGCGAGTTCGTTATGCTGGGCGGCCTGCTGACCGTGACGGGGATGAAGAGCCTGCACCTGCCCCTCCCGTTGGCGGCCCTTTTCGCTGTCCTGGCCGTCGCCATGATCGGTGTGCTTCTGGACGTGGCCGCCATCCGGCCTTTGAAGGACGCCAGCCCCATCACCCTGATCATTATCACCATCGGCGCTTCGATCTTCATCCGGGGCGTCGCGAGCCTTCTCTGGGGGAAGGAGCCTTACGCCATACCGGCTTTCTCGGGGGAAACCCCTATCCCGTTCTTCGGCGCCGTCATCCAACCCCAGAGCCTCTGGGTTATGGGGATCACACTGTTCATTGTCCTCGGACTGCGGCAGTTCTTCGACCGTACCATCGTCGGCAAGGCGATGCTGGCCAGTGCTTACCAGCCCAAAGCGGCCCGACTCGTGGGGATCGACACCAGGTTCATGATCCTCATCTCCTTCGGCCTGAGCGGGTTCGTCGGAGCGGCTGCAGGGATCGTCATCGCACCCATCAGCATGACCCAGTACGATATCGGGGTCATGATCGGCCTTAAAGGTTTCTGTGCGGCGATCATAGGAGGCCTGGGGAACTTCTGGGGAGTGATTGTCGGGGGGATCGCGCTGGGTGTTCTGGAAAGCCTCGGTGCGGGCCTCATCTCGAGCGGCTACAAGGACGCCATCGCTTTCGGAATCCTCCTCGTTATGCTCTTCTTCCGGCCCCAGGGGCTCCTGGGACGGACGAAAGGGGAGCGGGTGTGAAGGCCGTGGCGTTCATACGTACTCCTTATGGGGGGTTTTCGGTTTTCGCCATTTTCCTCCTGTTCCTTCCCCTGGCGGTCACCAACGACTATTACCTGAACGTCCTGATCTTCATCGGGATCCACTCCATCATCGCTATCGGCCTTGATCTCCTCATGGGTTACACGGGGCAGATATCGCTGGGGCACGCCGCTTTTTTCGGCCTGGGAGGCTACCTCTCGGGGGTTCTGTCCGCAAAGTGGGGCTGGACCCCCTTCGCGGGCCTGGTGGTCTCCATTCTGGGTGTGGGTTTGATCGCCTGGGCCATCGGGGTGCCGACCCTGAAGCTGCACGGCCACTACCTAGCCATGGCCACCCTTGGGTTCGGGATCATCGTTTTCATCTTCTTCAACGAACTCATCCCCCTGACGGGGGGTCCCAGCGGGCTTACCGGCATCAAGGGGATGTCCCTCCTCGGATTCTCTTTCGACTCGGACCTGAAATACTATTTCCTGGTGGCCTCGGTGCTTCTGATATCACTCCTCCTGTCCATCAACGTCGTTCGCTCCAGGGTGGGAAGGGCGTTAAGGGCGGTCCACGGATCCGAAGTCGCTTCTTCCGTCCTGGGGGTGGACGTCCCCCGGTTCAAGGTGGGCATCTTTGTCCTCTCGGCCGTTTACGCGGCCCTTGCCGGATGGCTTTACGCCCATTACATCACCTTCCTGAGCCCCAGTTCCTTCGGGTTCATGTTCTCCATCAAACTGGTCACCATGGTGGTCATCGGGAGCCTGGGCAGCATCTGGGGAGGGATCTTCGGGGCTGCCCTTCTGACGAGCCTGCCTGAGGTCCTCCACGTTTTCGAGAAGTATGAGACAACGGTGTTCGGGCTGATCCTTATTTCGGTCATGATCTTTATGCCGAAGGGCCTGCTAAGAGGTATCGAGGACCTGGTAATCCGGGTTTTCAAATCTTCCCGCGACAGGGACCCGGAGAAGGTTCAATGAGCCCAGAGACGCTCCTGCGAACAGAGGATCTTTCCCGGCACTTCGGCGGAGTCAAGGCTTTGAACGGGCTGAACCTGGATGTCCGGGAGGGCCTGATCCAGGCGGTCATCGGTCCCAACGGCGCCGGGAAAACCACCCTCTTTAACGTTGTATCCGGAGTTCTTCCCCCCACCTCGGGGAGGGCGTTTTTCCGGGAGGAGCAGATCACCGGCCTCCCGACCCACGTTATCGCCAGGAAAGGGCTGACAAGGACCTTCCAGAACCTGAGGATCTTCTCCGAGATGACGGTTCTGGAGAACGTCATGGTGGGAATGCACATCCGGTCGAAGGGCGGATTCCTCGCATCCGCGTTCAAGGTTCCCTGGGTGCTCACCGAGGAGAACAGGATCCGGCAAGAGTCCCTCGGCTGGCTGGAGTTCGTTGGAATGGAGGAACATGCTCTTCAGGTCGCGGGGAGCCTCCCGTTCGGAAAACAGCGGACCCTGGAAATGGCCAGGGCCCTGGCGATGCAGCCTGGCCTGCTCATGCTCGATGAACCCGCCGCGGGACTCAATATCAAGGAGACAGAGGATCTTGCCAACCTCATCCTCCGGATCAGGGATATCAGCGTAACCGTTCTCCTCGTGGAACACGACATGGATCTCGTGATGGGAATCTCGGACAGCGTGACGGTGATCGACCAGGGAAAGAAGATCGCTGAAGGCGAACCCGAGTCGGTGAGAAACGACGAGAATGTCCTTCGGGCGTATCTGGGGGAGGAATGAAAACAATGTCCAATGTCCAACGTCCAACGTCCAACGGGGCAAGGCGGGTCCAATGCCTGATGTCCAGCGTCCGGAGGAAGGACACGACCGAGGATGACCGTTTGAAAATTGAGAATTCAGGATCAGGTTCAATACCAAGGTTTTTCAACCTTAATCCCCGACTCAAGATTCTTAACAGTTTTTACACGTTGGACGTTGGACGTTGGACGTTGGACGAAAATTGCCGTTATGCTTAAGGTTCGCAACGTCACGACATATTACGGCCGCATCCAGGTCCTGAAAGGGGTTTCCGTCCACGTCGGCGAGGGTGAGATCGTGGCCTTTATCGGTGCCAACGGAGCCGGAAAGACCACCCTTATCAACACCATCAGCGGCGTTCTCAAGGTCCGGGACGGCTCCATCCAATTCGCCGACAAGGACATCCACAACCTGTCCCCGGAAAGGATCGTCAGGGCCGGCATCTCCCAGGTGCCCGAAGGGAGGATGGTTTTCGCCCCCCTTTCCGTGGAGGACAACCTCCGCCTGGGTGCCTATTTGCGCTACCGCGCGCGGGAGAAGGATGAGATAGAAGAGGACATAGCCACTATCTACGAGTTGTTTCCGGTCCTGAAGGAACGGTCGAAACAGATGGCGGGTACCTTGAGCGGCGGAGAGCAGCAGATGCTCTCTGTGGGGCGGGCGATGATGGCGCGGCCGAAGCTGCTCCTTCTCGATGAACCGTCCCTGGGGCTCGCCCCCATCGTGGCCGCCGAAATATTCCGGACGATATCCGAGCTGAGGGACAGGGGGGTCACTGTCCTGCTCGTGGAACAGAACGCGAGGGCCGCCCTGGCCATGGCCGACCGTGGGTATGTCCTCGAGACCGGGCAGGTCGTGCTCCAGGACCAGGCGGATCGCCTCCTCGAGAACAGGGAGGTCCAACGGGCCTACCTGGGGAAGGGGAAGAAGGAGATATGGGAAGAATAAAAGCGATCCAAGAAGGAAAATCCAAAATCCAAAATGGTCACATCCAAATTGCATTTACTTACTTTGCATGAACGTGTGATATTTTGAATTACCCTGGATTTTGGTTCTTGGATATTGGATCTTAGATCAAAATCCGATCAGGAGAGCTGATCATGACCGAACACAAAATCTGGAACCCCGCTGCCGAAACATCCAGGCAGAGACTCGTGGATTTCGGCCTCAC
>CBFDCL010000060.1:0-13193 GCA_965603295.1 uncultured bacterium
CTAGTTCCGTTTGTCTGAGGAACCGCGTTTTTACCCCGGATCAGCGTCTTTCCCTCTGTACTCGGCCTGCCCTGAGCCTGTCGAAGGGTGTCTTTCGTGGTGAAAGTTTTTAACCATTTCCGCGTGGTTTTTCTCATGTGTACTTTAACCGCATGAACGCAGGAAATCCGTTGTTTGAGGGTTCCCCACACTTTTCGACCGGCCTGAAAACTTGAAACTGTCAAATTTGGTGCGTATAATTCCCATACTATTTGTCTCTTAACCCAAAACCGGGCAGTAAGTTTCGCCGGGGGGGAAACCTTGATCGTTCAATGCGAACATTGCCAGACTAAGTATCGAATCCCCGATGAAAAGGTTAGGGGGAGGGGAGTCAAGGTCCGCTGTGCCAAGTGCAGCAACATGTTTACTGTTCTGCCCGCTGGCCATATTCCTCCATCCGCTTCCGCCCCTTCCGGCCCCAGCCCGCCGCCGTCTCCTTCCTCCGGAGCAGAGCCCGCACCACTTCCCCCCCCCGAGCCGGACCAATCGGCTCCCGAGACCCCTCCGCCGGCAGAAGATCCCCTGCCGCCCCTTTCACCCAACGGGGCCCGGGGACAGGCCCAGGATTCCGGAGAAGAACCCATTCTTCCGCCTCTTTCTCACGATCAACCTCCGGAGGAGAATGGGATGGACGCCCTGGTTGGTACCGGCGGCGAGCCACCGTTTGGCCCGGAGGAGCCTACGGAAAACCTGCCTCACAGACCCGCCCATGAGAGAGACAGGAAAGGAGACGTACTCTTTTCCACGGAAGCTGCCGCGCTGCCCGATCCTGACGAGTTTGAAATAGAAACCACCGCAAGGGATAATCTGCTCCCGCCCTCGGGGCCCCTCGGCACCTCCCCCGGGGAGAACCTCCCCGGTCCATCCCTTTCCAAAACCCCTCCCGCAGATGACAATGCCTCGGATTGGGGAAACATCTCTTTGGGGTCGGAACCGAACCGGGGCGCGGAGAACGAGGATATCTTCCTCACGGATGGGGCAAAATCACCGCCGCCTATACAGGGAAATATTCCGGATGCTGCCGCCCCTCCTTTGGAGCCCCTTCCCAATCCCGCAGCGCCCGCCGCAACAGCCTCGCGGCCCAGGGCTGTCTCGGAGAAAAAAGGCCGGAAAAATCTTGTGATCCTCCTCGTCCTCGCCATCCTTGGGGTGGGTGGATATTTTGCCTATCCCATGGTCATGAAAATCATTAACGATCAAGGGGTTCAACCGGAGGGCACCCTGACACCCGGAAAGATCCAGGTCCGCTCATTGACTCGCCAGGACGGGAAGGTGATCTTCACCGTCAGGGGTGAGGTGAGGAACAACTCAGCGACCAGTGTGGGGATGATCCAGATCGAGGCTCAGTTCCGAAGCGGTGCCGGGGACATCGTGGCCAAGGCAAACTCCTTCTGCGGGAATATTTTCGAGGATGACCCGATTATCACCGGGGATATGGATAAAATCCGCACGGACCTTCAGAACGAACTGGGCCAGTCGCTAAGCAACTCCAATATTCGGCCGGGGCAAACAGTGCCGTTCCTGGTTGTCCTGGAAAACCCGCCGGCTGGAATTAACAAGGTTACTGTGACGATCTCCGGGTTCAAGGAAACGACCTGAGAAAAACGAGGACTACAGATCGTTCTCGTCGGCCTCCTGGAGCTCCAGGGCTTGTTGGCTGGCCTCGAACTCGACCACAGGGACGTATACCTGAATTTCCCTTGTTTTCCCCCCATGGGAGACCCCGGGGAAACCGTCCTGGACCTGCAAACGGCAGGGTATGCCCTCGCTTTCCAGCCGGTTTTTCAGAAGGAAGGCCTCAGGTTCATCTGAGGTAGCGATAAGCAGTTTCCATTCCGCGTTATCCGTCATGACCACCTCCCCCCTGTCAATCCGGCCCTTGCCGGGCACCGGGACCAACACCCCTTGCCCGCAATGGAAGGAAAAACCAGCTTTTCTTCGTACAATTATACCATTTCGGCCTAGTAGTAACGGTTGACCTCGAAGCGAAACAGCTGTACCGGCTCCGAGGGCCCGATTCCGGCCTTGCTTCTGGCGATGGCCACCTGCTGGTCCACGCTGGCAACGCCGGGCAGGTCGGGAAGAAGGACCCCCCTGCGGTGCCCGCTCTGAACAATGACCCCATACTTTGCCGGTTCCAGATCATCCGGACCTGATATCGGTTCCGGGCTGGTCAGGACGTCCACGGAAATGATGATCTCCCCAAGCTCTTCCTCGGTCAGGGGCGGGAACCTCGGATCCCTCGTGGCGGCAGCGACGGCATTGTCCACCACCTCCTGGACAAGGGTAGGACGGACGGGCTGGATCGTTCCGATGCACCCTCTCAACTGGCCTTTTTTCTTGATGCTGACAAACGCTCCGGCAGGGGCTTCGAAACCATCCATCCCGGCCAGCGAAGGAAGAGGTTTTTCAGCCAGAGAGGATTCGATGGCACGTCTGGCAAGAACCACCAAGGGGTGGTTCGCCTCTCCATTTTTCATGAGCAGCGCTCCAGCACATATTGGGTGAGGGATTCGAGACTCTCATGGCAGGGCCCTGTTTGAACCTGTGCAAGGGACTCCAGGGCCGTGTCCCGGTAGCGTGCGGCCATTTCCATGGTCCGAGCCAGCGTGCCGTGTTTGTCCATGAGATGCAGGATTGTTTTAAAATCCCCGTCTTCAGGTGAGTCTTTGAGGAAAAAATCGGAGACCCTGCGGCGGTCTTCGGTCTCAAGTTGTTCCATAAGGACGATCAGGGGGAGAGTAACCTTCCCTTCGAAAAAATCCTTTCCTATCGCTTTTCCAAAAACACCTTTTTCCGCGGTGTAATCAAGGATGTCGTCCACGATCTGGAAACTCATCCCCAGGTTGTGGCCGAAATCCTTAAAGTGTTCCACCTCTGTCCCTTCAAAACCCGCCAGGAACGCCGCGGCCTTGCAGGAAGCTGCAATGATGCTGGAGGTTTTGCCGCGGATTACCTCAAGATATTCCTCCCTGGATGTGGCGGTGCTGTAGGATCGGAGGAGTTGGAGCACTTCACCTCTGGCCATCTCTGTGGTGGCGCCGGAAATTGTTTCGAGAACACCCAAATGACCGATGTCCACCAGGAGATTGAACGCCCGGCTAAAAAGAAAATCCCCGGAGAGAACGCTCGGTTCCGCACCCCAGATGCGGTAAGCAACCCTGTTTCCGCGGCGCAGGTCCGATTGATCAACCACATCATCGTGCAGGAGAGTGGCCGTATGGAGGAACTCCACTGCTACCGCCAGCCGAAAGGTGTCCTCCGAAATCTTTTTCCGGGAACAGGCTGCGACAAGGAGGATCAGAAGAGGCCGAAAACGTTTTCCTCCCCCCTCCACAAGATGTTCGAAAACGCTGTCTATGATCGGGACATCCGTGCTGAGGAAAGATCTGAGATATTCTCCCAGGGTTTCAAACTCAACCTTAACGGGCTCCTTGATGGAGTCCAGTTCTTTCAACCGGCCGTGCTCCATCATCCCCCCTCCTCCGAACCGGCTCTCTCTCCAGTCTCCTCGCCCATCAGGTTGCGATGGATAGCCTCGGAAGCTTTTCTTCCGTCGCCCATGGCGAGGATCACCGTGGCGGCCCCGCGGACGATATCACCGCCAGCATAGATGCCCGCCACGCTGGTGGCTCCTGTTTCCTCGTCAGCCATGATATAGTTGCACTTGTCGAGTTCGAGTCCGGGCGTGGATCGGGTAAGGAGCGGATTGGCGCCGGTTCCCACGGACATGATTACCACGTCCGCGTCTTCCATATGTTCCGAACCTTCTACGGGAGTGGGCTTGCGCCTTCCCGAGTCGTCTGGTTCGCCCAGTTCCATTCGGATGCACTCCATTCCGGAGACCATACCTTTCCCGTCCCCGATGATCCGAACCGGACTGGTAAGGAAGTGAAACACAATCCCCTCTTCCTCCGCGTGACGGATTTCTTCCACCCGGGCGGGTATTTCCATTCGGGAGCGGCGGTAAATCACAAGCACCTCCGCGCCCAGCCTCCTGGCGGTTCGCGCCGAATCCATGGCAACGTTACCCCCACCGATAACAGCCACTCGCTTTCCTTTTTTTATGGGAGTGTCGAAGGCGGGGAAATTGTAACCTTCCATGAGGTTGGACCGGGTCAGGTACTCGTTTGCCGAATACACTCCGTTCAGGTTCTCACCGGGAATCCCCATGAAGCGCGGCAAGCCGGCACCGACACCGAGGAAAACGGCATCAAACCCCAGATCCTGGGTAAGATCCCCGATCAAAAGGGTCTTGCCGATCACCACATTGGTGGCGATCTTCACACCGAGCTTCTCGAGCCAGTGGATCTCAAACCGGACGATCTCTTTGGGAAGCCGAAACTCCGGGATCCCGTAAACCAACACCCCTCCCGGCACATGAAGGGCCTCGAAGATCGTCACATCGTGCCCTTTCACAACAAGATCCCCGGCCACAGTGAGTCCGGCGGGACCGGCGCCAACCACGGCTACCTTCTTTCCGGTTGGTGGGGCGATATCGGGCAGGCTTGCCTGTTCGTGCTCCCTTTCCCAGTCGGCGGCAAACCGTTCCAGCCTCCCTATGGCCACAGGTTCGTCCTTGATCCCCAATACGCACAGCAACTCACATTGATCTTCCTGGGGACAAATGCGTCCGCAGACAGCGGGCAGCGCGTTTTTTTCCTTCAGGATACGGATGGATCCCTCTAAATCACCCTCCTCAATGGCCTTGATGAAACCGGGGATGTCAACGCCCACCGGACAGCCGGCAACACAGGGCGGTTTTTTGCACTGGAGACAGCGGCCAGCCTCGATCTTTGCCACTCCGGCGGAATATCCATGAGGGACTTCCTGGAAGTTACCGCGTCTTTTACCGGCTGCCTGCTCGGGCATTGGCTGTCGCGGTATTTTGGTTTTTTCTCCGGGAGGTTTCCGGTCACCTGTCATTTCAGGTCTCTCATTCACCGGAACGAGCCGTGGCCTGAACAGCCTCGTGCTCCTCTTTCAGGTACATTCTCTGGCGAAGTTTGAGCTCCGCGAAGTTCACCTTGTGGCCGTCGAAGTCCGGACCGTCCACGCAGGCGAATCTGGTTTCCCCGTCAACCGTAACCCGGCAGGCACCGCACATCCCCGTTCCATCCACCATGATAGGGTTGAGACTCACCATGGTCCTGATCGCATAGGGACGGGTGACCTTGCAGACCGCTTCCATCATTTCCACGGGCCCGATGGCCATGACCAGCTCGATGGAACTACCGTCATCGATCAGTTCTTCCAGCAGGTCGGTCACCAGCCCTTTCTGTCCGTATGTACCATCATCGGTGCACACTCTGACCCCGCTGCTGATCTCGCCCATCTCTTTTTCAAGAATGAGAAGGTCCCTCGTCCTCGCTCCGAGGATGGAAAAAACCTTGTTGCCAGCTTCACGGAAGGCTCTGGCAACGGGATAGATCGGAGCAATGCCGATCCCACCCCCGACACAGACAACCAGACCCAGCTTCTCAATGTGGCTTGGCACCCCCAAAGGACCCACGACGTCCTTCAGGGAATCTCCCGGCGAAAGGCTTCCCAGGGCCATGGTGGTCCTGCCGATTTTATGAAAGATGATGGTGATCGTCCCTTCTTCCGGATCGCTGTCGACAACGGTGAGGGGAATCCTCTCTCCCTGGTCTGTGACCCGGAGAATGATAAACTGACCGGGGCGGGTTTTTCTGGCAACCAGCGGTGCTTCCAGCACCATCCGGAGAACGTCGGTCCCCAGGTACTCTTTTTTTCTGATTGTGAACATGATGATTTTCCCTTACCCGAAGATCGGTTAACGGCAGTCAGATAAAAATTATCATGATTTCAGATGGAAGGCGACCCCAAACGGTTTTCTGGCCGGTCGGTATCCGGTTGACGATACCCGGGACCCATGATAGTTGATGCCCCATGAAGATCCTTAAGGCCGAGCTTCAGGATCAGGCCTTCACTCCCGAACAGATCCCCCACATTGATCAGCCCCAGATTGCTGTGTTCGGCAGGTCCAATGTAGGGAAATCCTCCCTTCTCGCGGCAATGATGCGGCGCCGCAAGTTGGTGAAGGTGAGTTCCACTCCGGGAAAAACAAGGGGGATCTTTTTCTACATTGTAAACGAACGTTTTCTCCTCGTGGACCTGCCAGGCTACGGGTTTTCCAAAGCCCCGAAGATCATGGCTGACAAGTGGCGCTCCCTGGTGGAAGCTTACCTGGACTCGGAAACCAGCCCCTCCCTGGCGCTGCACCTCATCGATATCCGTCATCCTCCGACGAAGGATGATCTCGAGGTCGGGGGGATCCTTTCCGAAAGGGACATTCCGGTGATTGTGGTGGCAACCAAGGCGGACAAGCTGTCCCGGTCAAGGCGCATCAAATCTCTGGCCGTCATTTCCAGGGACATGGGAGTTCCAGGACCGAGCATTGTCCCTGTATCGGTAAAGGACACCTCGAGCCCCGCGGCGGCCGTGTGGGAGGCAATCCTTGGCCTGCTCCCAGGAGAGGGATAAACCAGGACAGAGTCTAGGGTCAAGAGTCCAGAGAAGATCGTTTAATCTCCAACACTTTCTTCGTCGAAATTCGAACTTCCCCCGGGCTTTTGACCCCCCTGCCCTCAACCTTTCAAGGGGGGGGCTTTGAACCAGACTCTCACGTTAAACGTTAAACATTGAACGTTAAACAAGGGAACAGGGGCCTTTTCGGGCACCTCGAAAGGCATCAATTTTCCCTGAACATCTTGACACCAGATCCGGTTTGGGAAACAATCCCTGCGGATTTTTCTTCTAGGCCAGCAACCATACCCGCTCAATAGCGCGAAAGGTACGGATGAAAATTCTCCTTGTTGATGACACGGAACTGTTCCTGGATCTGCAGAAAAGTTTCCTGAAAAGAGAATCGTTTATCTTTCTGACCGCAAGGTCCGGGGAAGAAGCTCTCAGGATTTTCCGGAGGGAAAAACCGGATCTGGTCATCCTGGACCTACTCATGCCCGGGATGGACGGGGATGACGTCTGCCGGGAAATTAAAGGGAACCCCGATACCCGCGCCATCCCCATTGTCATGGTCAGCTCAGAGGGGATAGAGGAGTACCGGGAGAGGTGCCATGCGGCGGGATGTGATGCTTTTGTATCCAAGCCGTTGAAAAGGGACCAACTGTTAGAAACCATCGACCGTCTCATCCTCGTCGCAAAAAGGCGCCACCCCAGGATTCCGACGCACATCCTTGTTTACGTTAATCACCAGGAACAGCACACCGAGACCTGGATCCACACCCTCTCGAGCGGCGGGCTGTTCCTGGAAATGGATCCGGCCCCGGACACGGGCTCTATTCTGGATGTGACCTTTCCCTTCCCCGGCCTGCGGGGACCGGTCCGCGCCACGGGAAAGGTCCGATGGTGCGGCAGGTCCCGCATAGACGGGCCGTCGGGTGTCGGGATCGAGTTCACCCGGATCGGCAGCGATGAAAGGGAGGCGATTCGACTCCATGTGGAAGAGAAACTTGCTTCTGTCGGGTCGTTGAAAGGGTTTGCATAGGAACGAACTTGAAATGCCAGGCCGAATATCGGATTAAGCCAGATACGGCGCTGCAAGCTTTGCGGCGGTTTTGATTTCGATAGATTGACTGCATTGGACCGTGCATTTCTCGCAGCGGATGCAGTTCCCGATGGCTTTGGCCGCGGCCCGGGCATTTTCTTTTGCCAGATCCGGATTCCCGTACCCCTCAAGGTACATCCCCACGCGGACCGCGTCTATCCCCCCTGTACCGTAACGGCATTGCTCGATGCACTCGGAGCAAAAAGCGCAGGCTTTTCCCTCGAGGCCGCTCCTGAAAGCCTCCAGAATCACCAGGTCCCTTAGGCCGCTTTTTCCTTTCACCGCGGCCGTGTTCTCCTTCACCATTGATCGGCTCAGCATCCCGGGGACCGCAAGGTGGATCCCCGGTTTTTCCAGAATGTAACGCAAGGCTGCCTGATGGGGAGTCAGTTCCGGCCGGACTTTTTCCTTGAAACCGCCGTTCTGCGTCTTCATGGCGATGATCCCCACCCCTCTTTTGGCCGCCTCTTCGATGGCATCAAAAAGGTTTCTCGGGGATCGGAAGTTTACTGCGACGAGCACGGTGTCATAGAACCTGTCTTCCATGACGGCCCTTAATACCTCCACCTGTTTCGAATGGGTGGTGACTCCGACGAACCGGATCTTCCCCTCTTTTTGCAGGTTCCGGAGGACCCCCTGCACGTCCTTTCTCACGATCTGCTCCCTGGAGGACACCCCATGCAGCTGCAGAAGGTCGATCCGGTCAACCCCCAGGGAGGCCAGGCTGCGAGCCACTGATTTTCTCATTCTGGACTCACTGGAGATGTGGACCTTGGTGGCGATGAAAACCTTGTCCCGAACCCCAGCTATCGCCTGCCCCACGATCTTCTCGTTGCGCCCCCCCATGTAGCAGCAGGCTGTATCACAATAGTTTATCCCCGAATCGATCCCGAACCTGATGGTCCCTGGATCGGCACACTGCATAGCACCGTAACCCAGCACGGGGACGGCAACGCCGGTTCGGCCTAGAACCCTTTCGGGAATCTCGCGGGCGCCGGAGGCGGCGGCTCTATGGGGAACAAGCCCGGCGCCTATGAGGGCCGCTGTTTTTTTCAGGAAGTCCCGTCTTTTAAGATACATGGCTACCCCGTCTATTTCACTCCGGCAGGCTTTCCAGGACTCCGTCAAGATAGGGAAGAGCCCCGTCGGCGGGCTCTTTCGGCCAGGCCACCGCCAAGCCTCGAACCCTCACCTGTCGAGCGCCGCGGTCCATCAGAGCCGCCGCGAGGGAGTTCGACTGTTTTGCCGTCTCAAAGTATCGGAGATAGTAGATCCCCTCGTCCGGACCCTCCCACGAGTAACCCGGTCCCGCTTTCAGATCGTAGTCCACATCCTCCGGGTGGTATTGCACCCCACAGGCTTTTCCGGTCGCCTTCTGGAGCCTCCCGAGAGTTTCCGGAAGGGGCTCGGGGGAAGGGTGGATCCCGGAAAAAGCCGCGAGGAAATCGGTGACAGCTTGTTTTCCGTTGATCCCTTCCACATCTATTCGCATGAAATAGCGTCCCCTTTGGGCATAATAGGTCCAGTCGCCCGCAAGGACCGCGGCACTGGAGGTGATGAACTCCTCACCGTCGCATCCGGCATATAGCCGATAGAGCCCGTAGGCATTTATGGGAAGTCCCATGTCCAGGAGGTCGATGGAAAAGTAGGCGTCGGGGCCGCTTTTGTATGCGGCGTATGACAGACATCTTGCGCCGTAACGCCTGAGCAGCTCGGCTTCCCCGTTGACGTGTTCGTACATGGTCTCGGGAAGCCAAGTTTTCACTGCACCGCCCCGGATCATAACCGGATCGCGGCTAAACTCACCGGGAAGCAGGGAAGAAGCGGCGACGCCGGTGGGGAAAAAAGATACAATAACAAGGAGTGTGAAGATTTTAGAATAGCCCATGGTTTTCTGTAATGATTGTTATCCAATCACTCTAATGGGAACATTCCTGTGAGTCAAGGAGGGAGAGATCTATGAGAGCGGGATTTGCCGGATTGGGGAACCTCGGAAAAGCCGTCGCTGGCCGGCTCATCGATGCAGAGGTAAACCTCACGGTATGGAACAGGACCCCCGGGAAAGCCGCTGGATTAAGGGCACAGCAGGCAGATACTCCAGCCGAACTCACCGGGCTTGATGTCATTTTCCTGTGTCTCTTTGACAGCGAAGCCGTGGAAGAGGTCCTGACCGGCGAGGGTGGGCTCCTGGAAGGGGACCTTTCCGGAAAGGTGATCGTGGATCTTTCCACGAACCACTTTCTTGAGGCGGAGGGTTTTCACGACCTGGTGGCGGGTCTTGGGGGGAGCTACCTGGAGGCCCCTGTGGTCGGCAGCATCGTGCCTGCCTCCAAGGGGCTGCTCACGATCCTGGTCAGTGGTGACAGGGATATCTTTCAAAACATTCTTCCACTGCTCGAGATTCTGGGGAAGAACATCTTTTACCTTGGAGAACCGGGTCTCGCTTCCAGGATGAAACTGGTGAACAACCTCGTGCTCGGTTCGTTCATGGCGGCCCTCGCTGAAGCCCTTTCCCTCGGTATCGCCGCCGGCCTGGACAAGGAACGGGTCCTCGAGGTCCTCGAGGCGGGAGCGGGCAACTCCATGGTTCTGACAGCCAAAAAGGGGAAGCTGCTCGATGAGGATTTTTCCCCCCATTTCGCCGTGTCGGCCATTTTCAAGGACCTGCACTACACTCAGGATCTGGCGCGGTACCTGGGAAGACCCCTGTTCACCGGTTCTATTGCAAAGGAACTTTTCGGCATGGGGGTGGCAAGAGGCTTCGAGAACGAGGATTTTTGCTCCGTTTTCAAGGTGCTCAAGTAGCGGGGACGGGGCACTGAAAAAAGTTTGAGGTTATGTCTCCAATTTCAAATTTCAAAAAGTTTTGATCTGAGATCCAAAATCCAAAGAGAACAGGATTCAGCTGATAACTGTAAGTCAACAGCTGCAACTTTTCTCCGTTTATTCTCCTGAATTCTGGATTCTGACTCCTGGATTCTGTCTTTAGAACGCTTCCCCGAAGATAAAGTATATAGACCTCTGGTCCTTGGCCCAGGCAAAATCCAGCCGGGCTTTGGCCACGTGATCAGGGGGCAGGGTAAACCGCAGGCCCGCTCCAACCGAGGCCTTGGGGGAACCGAACCAGTCATCCGTAGCCTCTCCAATCTCCGCGAACACCGCCGCGCTGCCGATCCAGAAAAGGTGTTTTCTCATTTCTCCCTGGGCTACATAGAACTTGTCGCCCCGAAACCGGTTAGTGAAAAAACCCCTCAGGAAATAGGGCCCCCCCGCGCTGTACCGAAACTGGTAGCTCGGTGTTCCCCAGGACCCTTCCACGAAAAACCGCCCCGCGAAGACCAGCCCCCCACCGAGGGGCCTGAATATCCGATGATCCATTTCGGCCTGCAGAAACGTCCGGTTTTGTCCATAGGTGGAAAGGGAATCAGGTACCAGACTCACCCTCACGGTGCTGTACTGGCCGTCGGTGGGACTGAGCCAGCTGTCCCGGTTGTCGTAAGTCAAAAAGTACCCAAGAGCCAGAGAGGATTCGTCAAAATCCGGGGGGGGGATCTCCGTTCCCTCAACACCCTTGGGGTGGACACCCCGATAGTCGAGGAAGGGGCCGAAAGCAGTGGCCAGCACCTTTTGGCTGTGAAAATAGAAAAGGACCCTTGATACCGTTCCTTCGAGCATGATCCGGTCGGAGGCTGCGGTCCCCATGCCCTCTCCGTAATAGGGCCTGGCAAAATCATCCACCTCGACCTCGAGATCATAGAACGTATCTTCCCTGTACCATCTCCTGAGGCTGAAAAGGGCACTGTATTCCCCCCTCGAGGAAAAAGCCCCCCTCGTGAACAACCGGTAGCGGGGGTCGAAAGGCCTTTCGAGAAAGGTCGCGCCCCCGAAAACAGCCCCGAATGTGGGATCGAAAGCCAGGATGGGGACAAGGGACATGCCCGTCCTGGCTTGCGGTGTCCCCCGCTCGGCAAACTCCTCCAACTCTTCGATGGCGCCGACCCGATCTTCACAGGTGGCGGATCGTGTTCCGCACAGGAAAACCAGGAGCCAGACAACCCCCGCCACAAGAAGCTGTTTTCTGATTCTTCCCCCCATTCGATCCCGCCGGACCGCCTCACAGGATGCTTGCTGCCATGGTGGCAAGACGGCTTCGCTCCCCCTTGTCGAGGAAAAGGCTGGCTGAGATACCCTCGTCCGACATGCGGAACTTTTCGGACGCCACAGCCAGACCGTTGTCCGTGGAGGTCATATAAGGGCTGTCGATCTGGTAGATATCCCCTGTCAGGATGATTTTTGTATTCTCCCCTGCCCTGGTGATAATGGTCTTAATCTCGTGCGGCGTGAGGTTCTGGGCTTCATCGATCATGAATATCCCGTTTGAGACGCTTCGGCCGCGGATATAGGCCAGCGGCTGTACTTCAATGATCTTCGAATCGAAAAGATACTGCAGAGTGATATCGCGGGCTCCGTGAGTGAGGTCTTTCCCCTTTCCGTGCCCTCCGTTCGCCAGGTTGTCCACGAGGAACTCAAGGTTGTCGTATATGGGCTGCAGCCACGGCCGGACCTTTTCGTATTCGGTCCCGGGAAGGGCCCCCGGATCGGGGCCCATGGGGATGATGGGTCTGGCAATGATCAACCGTTTGTAACGCTCCTCAAGGACCATCTCGAGAGCGCAGGCCAGGGAAACCAGGGTTTTCCCGCTCCCGGCAATGCCCATGGTGAACACAATATCGAGGCTCGTGTCGAGAATTGCCTCCATGAGGAACCTCTGCTTGTGGTTCCGGGGCCGGATCCCGAAAACATCGTCGACCTTTCCGAGGAGGTGGAAATGCCCCTTTCCCCTCTCGTCTTTCCGAAACTGCACGAGGGCGCTCTGGTTCAGGTCCGCCTCGTTCTTGAGCAGGAGATAGTCGTTGGCATGAGGCGAGAACTCCTCGTCATCGTTCCGATAACCCGCCACCGGAAGGATCTTTTCCTGGTAGAGCTTATCGATATAGTCAGAGGGAACCAGGATGAAAAGTCCCTCTTCCTCCACGCTGGATACAGTCTTGTTGTGGTAGTAATCCTCCGATTCGATCCCGAGGATGTTAGCCTTGATCCTGACGTTGATGTCCTTGCTCACAACGATGGTGGCGAGGTTCGATTCCTTTTTCACGCTCAAAGCGACGTTAAGGATCATGTTGTCAGGGGATGTCCGCAAGCCGCCGACTTTCATTTCCCGCGGAAGGGAAATGTCCTCGTCGTAAAACCGGACGTAGACGTGCCCACCGTTTCCTGTCTCGATCCCTTTGAGGAGGTCCCCTTTCAACCTCAGTTCATCGAGCTGTCTGGAAAACTGGCGAGCCGCAAACCCTCTCGGGTCGTAGTGTCTTTTGAAGTTGTCGAGCTCCTCTAAGACAACGGATGGGATAATGATATTGTTCTCCTCAAAGGTTTCCAGGCAGTTGGGGGAGTAGATAATGACGTTGGTGTCCAGAACGAAGTTTTTCAAAGCTGATCTCCTTCCGGATGGCCGGGACCGCAGGGGAATTCTGTAAGGGCGAGGGAGCAAAACATTGCATTAAAA
>CBFDCL010000061.1:0-12571 GCA_965603295.1 uncultured bacterium
GGAGGGCGATGCCGATCTCGGCGAGGAACTCGATCTCGTTGATGTTCGAGACCGTGAGTCTCAGAGTATGGGGTCCCAGAAGAACTCCGGCTGCGATGTAGCCGAGGATCAACGGTTGACCAAGCCTCTGTAGCAGCAGCCCACAGCCGAACGCGGCGACGATGAGAAGAATGATGTCAGTTGCTATGCCCATGATGCACCTTTAGCCCTCGCTCCCGTCAGTTTCTTGGTCGTTGCTTACTCCTATGATGTTCTGGACCAGTTCCAATGTCCTTGGCCTCCGGTCTGCCGTCCCAAGACCATGAGGACACATCGGCCGGAAATTGGGTCGTCAAACTCCCGGTCCACGCGGAACCCGACCTTCTCGAATGCGCGGTTTGAGTAAACCACAGCCCCGTGCTCTCTCCCCGCTCTCGACCCAGGAGAGCACGATCAGGGGTGACCTGCCACTGGTAAAGGGTCCACCCTGAATGTTAGTGAATCACAGCCTCTGAATCCAGCGGTTTCTGGATTAGAAATTAAGCGCTCTAACACCATACTACTGCATATAAAAAAAGCGCCCGTTTCCACGAACAGGTGCTTTTTACATCGTTGGCTCTCCAGACCAGGACTCGAACTGAGGATTCAACATCCTCGTTTCTACCGATAAAGCTACTTTGATAAGGGGCTTTGCTACATAAAAATGTTCACAGGTGTTCATAGGGAACCTTCAATTTGGTCACAATCAATGAATAAGAGGCACAGTCGACAGGGTCAGATCTCAGATTCTCAGGTTCCTCAGTATGTTAGGAACCCAACCTTCGGTCATTTTAAGTTCCAACCTGATGGCAATGCCCGTCTTCGCTAACGCCTGTCGGCCAGCTACGACGTGGCACCAGAAAACTAAAGAGGCCCTACCGGAATGGCGGGGCCTCTAAGTTTTCTAGGTGGTGCCGAGGGACGGAATTGAACCGCCGACACGAGGATTTTCAGTCCTCTGCTCTACCAACTGAGCTACCTCGGCATTTTTTGGACCCTACTTTCTATTCCAAAACGGCCTTGCCTGTCAAGATGAACCAAGGACCAGGTCCAATATCCAAGATCCAAAATCCAAGGTTAAAACAATATTCAATATTCAAAACTTCAGACCGCAGCTTCAAACCTCAAACTTCAAACAGTTTCCCAATCACAAATCACTGATCACAAATCACTGATCTTAACGATAAACGATAAACGTTAAATCAGAGCCATTCCCACTCGTAGGGGATGAATCATCGTCGTTTCTATTTCCACGGGACCTTCTTATATTTTTTCTGGTCCTTCCAGTAGGGATACGGCTCTGTATCCTTCAGTTTCTTGGGGACGCGGTCAGGATTGCTGTAGGCCCAGGGCCCGTTATAATTCCAGGACCAGTACCATGTCCCCTTGTAGCGCTTGAACCAGCGGTCCTTGTACCGGAAGATCTCGTCGGGCACATTGGGATACGCGTAGGCGCCGGTCTTGGGGACCTTGTAGAGGAACCCGGGGGGCTTGTACTTGGTCGTCGGAGGAGGCTCGTTCCACCTCTTCTGCCAGTGCCCGTAGGGAACGCGGTAGTGAGGGCGGCGGTACTGGGCCCGGTAGTCGGGGGGCAGCTTGCGGAGCACCCTGGGCACCCGCTCGAAGCTCATAAAAGCCCATGGTCCGCGGTAGCTCTGGCCCCAGTACCAGGTCCCCCGGGCCTGGTAATACCAGAGACCGTTGTAATAGAAGATCTCCATGGAAACACCCGGAACGAAATAGATCCCCCAGCTCGGCATGAAGTAGAGGAATTGGGGTTCGTTCATGGTCACCACCGGAGGCCCCGGCGGCGGAGCTCCCGGCGGAGGCCCCATCGCAGGTCCCATGGTATAGACCGTGCAGCCTGCAAAAAGAAGAATGATTAAAGAAAATGACACAACAAGAGCGTGGCGCCTCATAATCCACCTCCGTTTCCCCCCAGAGTATTCTAACCGAAATCATGGTTAGATGTCACAGGTCTTTATGGTTTAGACACCGGGGGGAAAAAAAGTTTGAGAGTTTGAAAGTTTGAGGTTGAAACCAGGTCCAACGTCAAGAAACTGGGTTCCAAGGCTTCGCATTCAAAATCAAACGTTTAACTTGTTTTCTTTTTAGCTGTTCTTCCAATCACTAATCACCGATATTTCCCATTCCTTTCACCCTTTTATTATACTGTAATTGTGATCCCCAATCTTTCTGGAGGTGATTTCCTTGTTCACAAGAAGGCAGTTTCTGGAAAGCGGAGTTCTTTCCCTGTTTGCCGTTCAAGTCGCTGACCTGGCTGAAGCGAGGAGTGCCGGTGGCGGGATGATCTATCCCGGTGGCGAAGTTGAGAAGGTTATGTCCACCAGGCGGACGATCCGCCGTTTCTCCTCGAAGGGGATCACCAGAGAGCAGCTCATGAAGGTGCTCTGGGCCTCCCAGGGTATTACGGAAAAGCAATTCGGGTTTCGCACGGTCCCGTCCGCCGGAGCCGTTTATCCGCTGGAAATATCGGTTTTTGCCGGCCCGAGATCCGTTAAGGAGCTGGATACGGGGATCCACCGGCTCGTACCGAACGACCTGACCCTGGAGCGGATTGCGATCGATGACAGGCGAAAAGACCTGGCCTCAGCCTGCCTGGGACAGATGTGGCTGGCCAGGGCTCCCGCCTGTCTGGTGATCTCGGCCGCCTACGAACGCACCACGGCCAAATACGGAAAGAGGGGGGTTCGATACGCGGATATCGAATCCGGCTGCGCGGCACAGAACGTTTTCCTGATGGCCGTATCCCTGGGACTGTCGGCCGGGATCGTGGGTGCGTTTTACGATGAAAAGGTGAAGAACCTGACCGAATTGAAGGACGCGGAGCCTTTGCTGGTCATGCCGGTCGGATATCGGACCTAGACCCGGTAACTGAGTGAAAAGTCCAACGTCCAGAGTCCAGAGGAAAAACCAAGGTCCAACGTTTAATGTCCAACGTCCAACGTGGAAAAGCAGGAACCGGGAGAACGACCTAATGCATTGATGCACATCCGCACTTATGCACTGAATCCCAAACCGCAGCTTCAAACTTTCAAACTTTCAAACTCTCAAACTTTCAAACTCTCAAACTCTCAAACTCTCAAACTTCCTCTCTTCCTTCCTGTGCTAAACTTCCCCCATGTCCTCGATTACCTGGAAAAAGGTTACTGTCCGGGTACCTCTTAATATGGAAGATGTTGTGTCGGATTTTTTCGTCACCCTTACCGGGCGGGGAGTGTGCAGCCGGGAAGAAGGGGGCACTGTCCTCGTGGATGTCTTCCTGGATGCCGTATCGGCGGGGGAGCAGCTCTCGTCCATCGAGCGCTTCATCGAGGATCTCGCCGGACACGGGGACCTTCCGGGGGAAACGAAGATCCAGGTGGTAGAAGTGCCCGAAGAGGACTGGATGGCCGTCTTTAGATCCCAGCACGGCCCGGTGCGTATCTCCGAGAGGATGGTTGTGCGTCCCGCGTGGTGCGATCCCGTCGGCCCGGGGGATATGGTCATCGACCCTGGCATGGCTTTCGGAACGGGGACCCACGCGACGACGAGCATGTGCCTGGAACTGCTCGACGAATTGGCAGATATCCGGCCGCCCGTGCGCATGTTTGACCTTGGGACCGGATCGGGGATTCTGGCCATCGCGGGGGCCATGATGGGAATCAGGAATGTTCTGGCCGTGGATATCGATCCTGTGGTCGTCAAGGTGGCCGGGGAAAATATCCGGTCCAACCAGGTCGAGGGCATCGTTCGAGTGGAAGAAGGAGGCGTGGAGAGGGCCGGTGCGGCCTATGACGTTATCACTGCCAACCTCTCCGGTTCCCTCCTGGTGTCTCTGGCCGGGAAAATAGTAAAATATGTTGCCCCCTCCGGAAGTCTGATCGTTTCGGGAATCACGGATGGGGAAAAGGAAAAAGTTCTGGAGGCATTTACGCACTACGGTCTTTACGCTGCCAGGGTAATGGAGGAAGATGGCTGGGTGGCGATAAGGCTTGAAAAAGGATAATTTCAAATTTCAGAAAATGGCCAATTTTTTATCAGGGAATTTTTTGATATATCCTTTAACTTTGAACTCTGACTTTGTTTTCCACGTTAAACGTTAAACGTTAAACGTTAAACGATCTCTCTGAACTCTGAACTGTTTTTTATGTCCACCCACACCTTCTACATCCCCCCTGAACAGATCTCCGGGAACACTGCTGTCCTGGATGGGGAGGAACTGCACCACGCCCGGGTTACCCTGAGGCTTGGTCCCGGTGACCGCGTCGAAGTCATCGACGGAGAGGGAGGAATCTACGATTGCCTCATCCAGAATCTGGAGAAGAAGGAATCCCTTCTCAAAGTGCTTTCGCACCGGGTGGAACCGAAACCTTCCTTCTCTCTCACTTTGGCCATGGGGATCGTAAAGGGAGAGAGGTATGAGTGGGCCCTCCAGAAAGGAACTGAACTGGGCGCTTCAGCCTTTATTCCTCTTATAACTGAGAGAACGGAGGTGAAAGTGAGGCTGCCGTGGAAGCGGCTTGACAGGCTTCAGAGGATCGTCGTTTCGGCCTGCAAACAGTGTGGACGGGCGCGGTTCCCAATCCTGCACGAACCGATACGATTAGAGGATCTGGAGCCGGATGCCTTCGATCTTTCCATCGCCTTCTGGGAAGGGGAATGGGCACAGCCCCTCTCTAAGGCGAAAACAACCGCGCCGCTCAAGGGGCGATGCCTTATGGTCGTAGGACCTGTGGGGGGATTCAGCCAGGATGAGGCGAAGATGTTGAAGAACAGAGGTTGTTTCCTGACCAGCCTTGGGCCGCGAATTCTCAGGACCGAGACGGCCGTTGCAGCGGGGGCTGCTTTGCTACAGTATCTGTTTGGGGACATGAAGTGATCCAAGATCAAATATCCAAAAACCAAGACCTGAATTGCTTGTCCGTGTTTAATTCTTAGATCTTGGACCTTGGTTCTTAGATCGATCAATCGAAGGAGCCTAAACCATGGCGACTCGCACCTGCCCCAACTGCGGCGCACCTGATTACGGGACACCGTTTTGTGTTTCCTGCCAGAAACCGTTCGTAAGGGAATCGGGCCTCACGTCACTTGATCGCGCCCCCGGAGCCACCGCCCGTCCGGCGGGTTTTGCCAGGCGTCTTTTCGCGATCCTTCTCGATGGGATCATCCTCAGCATCATCGCTGACCTCGTGCGTTTCACCTATGAGTTCGCGGCCAGGTCCGATGCCGGGATGCTCAGGTTTGATGCTCCCATGATTATTTCCCTCTGTGTCGGGCTCATCTACTTTACCCTTTTCACGGCCGAGGGCGGGCAGACCATCGGAAAGCGGGTCTTTAAAATACGGGTTGTCCTCCTGAACGGAAAAGATATTTCCTATGGGCTGGCTCTGTTCCGGACCCTTGGTTATGTGCTTTCCTTCTTCTTCGGGACGTTCCTCGGATTCATCTGGGCCTTCTGGGACCGACGCCGCCAGACCTGGCATGACAAAGCGGCGGGAACGGTGGTGATAAGAATCTAATCCAAGATCTAATATCCAAGATCCAAGATTTGAAGCATTTTCCCCTTGGATTTTGGATCTTTGATTTTGGATCAAAATGGCTATTCCATGCCTCACTCGATCATTTTCCAACAGATATTCGAAACCCTGTACAAGTCTTTTGGCCCCCAGAACTGGTGGCCGGCCGATAGCCCTTTCGAGGTGATGATCGGTGCGATCCTGACGCAGAACACGGCCTGGAGAAACGTGGAGAAAGCCATCACAGGCCTGGGGGAAATCGGTGACCTGACGCCCGAAGCCGTTCTTTCCCTGCCCATCGAAAGACTTGAGGAAACGATCCGACCCTCGGGTTATTTCCGGCAGAAATCAGCCAGACTGCAGGGGTTCTGCCGGTTCCTCCAGGAGCAGTACGGGGGCAGTATTCCCGCCATGGAAGGCGTTGCAACACGAGATTTGCGGGGCCAGCTTCTGTCCCTTAACGGGATCGGCCCTGAAACGGCCGACTCGATCCTGCTCTATGCTTTAGGCCGTCCCATGTTCGTGGTAGACGCCTACACGATCCGTTTACTGTCGCGGCACGGTCTGTGTTCTGCCAAGGGTAAATACCACGAGATTCAGGATCTCTTCCTGGAAAACCTTGACCACGATGTCGCACTGTACAATGAGTTCCATGCCCTGATCGTCAAGCATGGGAAAGAACAGTGCAGAAAAAACAATCCTTTGTGCATCGATTGCCCCTTAAAGGACTTTTGTAAGTATGTAAAATAAAAATTTGGCAAAATTGTTTTTCGGAAAAGCTGGTTCTTGTAACATGCGGTAATGTGTCATGATACGTTATCCTTGAAACTTGGATCGAGGATCTGTTTTGAAATGTGAGATGTGAAATATGACTGACATTGTTCTCTCAGCGTTAGATTTAACCAAGCGCTACGGTTCCTTCACCGCTGTCGACGGGATCTCCTTCGAGGTGCGCAAGGGGGAATGCTTCGGTTTCCTCGGCCCCAACGGGGCGGGGAAAACCACCACCATGCGCATGATCACCAATCACATCCCGGTCACGGAAGGGTCCCTTTCCGTCCTCGGAACAGAGGTCATGGCCAACGCCCGGAAGGTCAAGTCCCTTATTGGGGTGGTTCCCCAGGACAACAACCTCGACACCGACCTGAGGGTTCTGGATAACCTCCTCGTGTATTCCCGTTACCATGCCATCCCCCGAAAGGTCGCCCGCAAAAGAGCCGCTGATCTTCTCGAACTTTTTCAGCTGGACGAGCATGCCCACAGTCCCATTGAACGCATGTCGGGAGGAATGCAGAGAAGGCTTCTCATCGTCCGGGGCCTGATCAACGAACCCGAGGTGCTCATCCTGGACGAGCCTACCACGGGGCTGGACCCCCAGGCCCGCCACGTGATCTGGCAGAAGCTCCGGGCCCTCCAGGCCAGAGGCGTAACCCTCGTCCTGTCGACCCACTACATGGACGAGGCGGAACAGCTCTGCGACCGCCTGGTCATCCTCGACCATGGACGGATCCTTGTGGAGGGAAGTCCTAAGGAACTGATCCGGAAGCACGCGGGAAGCGAGGTCCTGGAGATTCGCCTGAGAGAGGGCGAGGATCGGGATGAGTGCTTGAACGTCATGGGCGGCCGCCTCCCCGATGGCGCCGTGGCGGAATGTTCCGCCGACACCCTTTTCCTGTATGTACCGGATGCCGGGGACGCCATGGGCCAGCTTGACCTGGATCCCGGCCGCACCGTTCTACACCGTCGCGCTGCCCTGGAAGATGTTTTCCTGCGGCTCACCGGGAGGGATCTGAGGGAATGATTGAACCCACGGGGCCAAGGCAGCCGGTGATGGCTAGAAAAACCGCGCGGGTAATCCCGGACCTGACCTGGCGGACCATCACGGTCTGGTACCGCGACGCGAGGGTTTGGGCCACCTTCTACAAAGCCAGCCTGATCGGGAACCTGGGCGAGCCCCTGCTCTATCTCCTCGCAATGGGTTGGGGCCTGGGACGGATGGTGGGAACGGTGAACGGGGTTCCCTACATCGAGTTCCTCGCGCCTGGTCTCATTTGCTCCACAGCCATGTACTCCGCCACGTTCGAGTGCACCTTCGGTGCCTTCACGAGGATGACGCGACAAAGGACCTATGACGCCATCCTGGCTTCCCCCGTTTCTTTAGACGAAATCGTCGCCGGGGAAGTCCTCTGGGGCGGGACAAAGGGTTTCCTCTCGGGAGGAGCCATGCTGCTGGTCATGTCCCTATTCGGTCTTGTCGGCGGCCCGGCTGCACTTCTGGCTCTTCCCCTTTCTTTCGTCATCGGCCTGCTCTTTGCCTCTCTTTCCATGATCATCACGGCCAGGGCCCCTTCCTACGATTTCTTCTCCTACTATTTCACACTGGCCATCGCACCCATGTTCCTGTTCTCTGGCATCTTTTTCCCAGTGGAAAGCCTCCCGCACTGGGCCCGGACCCTCGCATGGTTCCTGCCGTTGACCCACGGCGTGTCGGTCAGCCGTGCCATTTTTTCGGGGGGATTGGACATGAAGCCGGCCCTGGATGTCCTGTGGCTGCTGATTTTTATCGCCACGGCGTTCATTGTGGCGGTGCGGGAGATCAGGAAGAGGATGGTAATGTAAAGAAAAGTTTGAAAGTTTGAAAGTTTGAGAATTTGAGAGTTTAAGAGTTTAAAGTTGCGGTTTTTACATCAGCGCACTAGTGCGCTTTACCAATTCTGAGATCTGAGATCATTCACGAATTACTAATCACCAATCACGAATCACCAGTCACCACTTCTCTTCTCAATCCTCAATATCCAATCGTCTTTTTCGTTGTCTTGACACTTCACGGAGTGAGCCGTAATCTAAACTATTGTGCTCAGCCCGTGAGATGCTTGAATTCACTTAAGCAGATAATTTGCCCGAGGAGACAGATTTGAAAGTTCGCCATATTCCCACAGGCAGGCAGCGGCGAAAGCGGCGCGTCAGAACTTTTTTGATGGCGTTACTGACCCTCATGGCCGCCGGAGCGGTTTTCGCGGGGGCGCTCTACCTGTTTTTCAGCCTGAACCTTCCCCAGCTCAAGACTGTGGATGACTATAAACCGGCCCTTCCAACGATCATGTATGACAAAGACGGGACGGAAGTTGCGCGGTTCTTCACCGAAAACAGGGAGATGATCTCCATCGACCAGGTCCCCCGGCAGGTAATCAGCGCGGTTCTGGCCATCGAAGATGCCCACTATTATGAGCACAAGGGACTGGATTACCTGGGAATTTTCAGGGCGTTTTTAAAGAACCTCCGGGCGGGAAAGGTGGTCCAGGGGGGCAGCACCATTACCCAACAGGTGGCAAAATCCCTTCTCCTTTCAAAGGAACGGACCTATACCAGGAAGTTCAAAGAGGCTATCCTCGCCCGCCGGGTCGATAAGCGGTTTACGAAAGATGAAATCCTGGAAATCTACCTGAATCAGAGTTATTTCGGTTACGGCAGCTACGGGATCGAATCGGCCGCCGGGAATTATTTCCAGAAGCACGTCTGGGAGCTCTCCCTCCCGGAAATGGCGCTTCTCGCCGGTTTGCCCAAAGCTCCCAGCGCCTACGATCCGACCAGGAACCCCGATAGAGCTACAGAACGGAGGAACCTGGTTCTCGAGAGGATGTTCGAAGAAAATTTCATATCGGAGGAGGAAAAAACCGAGGCTTCCTCGGTGCCCATGGAGCTGAATCCGAAGAAAAAGGACCCCCTCGACCCTTCGGCCTATTTTGCCGAAGAGGTCCGGCGGTACCTATATGAAACCTATGGTGAAGAGGCCCTGTACCGTGGCGGCATGGAGGTTCATACCACCATGGACAGTGCCCTCCAGGCCATGGCCCAGGATGCTATGAGGGAAGGGCTCAAGAGCCTTGATCGGAGACAGGGGTTCCGTGGGCCCCTTGAGTTTGTTTCCACGGACGGCTTCTCAACGGCCATGGAAAGGATCCGGGAGGAGAACGGTCTGTCCGAGACAACTCCGGAAACCCAGAGCGAACTTCCCTGGCAGGAAGGGCAGGTCCTCAAGGCCCTTGTTGTGAGGGTTGACAAGAACGGCGCGGACCTGGACCTGGGCGGAGTTGACGGCTACCTGCCGCTAAAAGAGATGAAGTGGGCCCGGCCGCCGGATTTCACTATCGATTATACCGAGTACGCGGTTAAAAGGGCCGACGAAGTGGTGAGCGTCGGGTCCCTGATCCTGGTGAAATACCTCGGCAAAAAGGGGTCGGAAAAGAGATCTCTCTTTGCGCTGGAGCAGGAACCGGTGGCCGAGGGGGCCCTCGTTTGCCTGGATGCCCCCACGGGCCGGGTTATGGCCATGATCGGCGGGTACGATTTCAACCGGAGCGAATTCAACCGTGCCACGCAGGCCAAGCGGCAGCCGGGCTCCGCTTTCAAGCCCGTGGTCTACAGCGCGGCGATGGACAACGGCTTCACGCCTTCGTCCATTATCGTGGATTCCCCCATCATATATGACGATCCGGCACAGGAATTGAAATGGAAACCCTCCAACTATTCCGAAAAATTTTACGGCCCGACGACCCTCAGAAACGGCCTCGTCAAATCAAGAAACGTCATCACCATCAAGCTGGTGCAGAAATTAGGAATCCAGGCCTTAATCCAGTATGCCAAGCGGTTCGGCATTGAGGAGGAACTCCCCGAAGACCTTTCCATCTCCCTCGGCAGCATGGGGCTGACCCCCATGGAGTTGACCTCAGCCTTCACCGTCTTTGCCAACCTGGGGCTGAAAGCCTCCCCATGGTTTATCTCGAAAGTAGTAGACCGTGAGGGAAACGTCCTCGAGCAGGGAGGAGCGGAGCTTATCAGGTCCCTTTCTGAGGACACGGCCTACGTTATGCAGAACCTCCTTCGCGGTGTGGTCCAATCCGGAACCGGATGGAGGGCCAGAGCCCTGGGAAGGCCCTCGGGCGGAAAAACGGGGACGTCTAACGAGATGATCGACGCGTGGTACATGGGGTTTACCCCAAACGTGGTCACCGGGGTCTGGGTTGGGTTCGACGAGGAATCAACTCTGGGACAGAACGAGACGGGTTCAAGGGCTGCCGCCCCCATCTGGCTTCATTTTATGGAAAAGGCGATGGCCGGCCGGCCGGTCCTCCCCTTTCCCTCGCCGCCTCCCGGTATCGAGATGGTGAAAGTGGATCCCAATTCAGGGTTGCTTGCAGGGCCCGGGGCCGACCGATTCATCTATGAAGCGTTCAAGATCGGGACGGCACCCAGGGAATACGCCAAGACCCCCGGACGATCGGGAGGGCAATATGGCGGGAGAACCTATACTCCCGGATACGTACCTCAATCGGACGTTCCAGGGCTTCTGCCGAGGGATTTTTAGCCATTGATTGGAGAAACGGTGAAAGATGAGCGGCCCCGGGTCCGGAGGGCGCGTATCTTTCTGAAGGTCCTGGCCTTTGCGACGGCCGGGTCCCTGCTTCTTTCCTTCGGTTCCTTTGCAACTGCCTCCGAGATCAGGGTGCAGATGCCGGGAACCGGAGACGGAGCTTCCGGTTCCCTCACCGTGCGCTCGGGAATGGTGGACCTGGCTTCGATCATGAAAGTGTTCAACCTGCGATCCAGCCTGGATCTCATGGGTGATCGCCTGGACCTCGTTGGAGACTCGGGTTCCTGTCGGCTTCTCGTTGGCTCCCCGCTGGTCCTTTCCCGGGGGCTCTTTACTGTCCTTTCCGGGCCGGTCCAGTCCCTTGGGGGAAAATTTGTCATCCCCCACGACTTCCTGACCAAGGCCCTCCCTGGCCTGACGGGACGTTCGTTCGACCTGGATGACGATGGATCCACCCTGGTTGTCGGCCCGGGGAACACAGGGGGCTTCTCGGGACAAAGGCCGGAGGAGCTTGGACGGTTCGCGTCGTTCATTCGTCGGGACCAGTACGTCCCGGAGGAGATTCTCAGGGAGGAACCGAAGGGGCTTTCCGTGGTAGTTCTTGACCCCGGCCACGGGGGGAGAAGCCTCGGAGCCCAGGGGAGCACCGGGACCCTGGAAAAGACCCTTGTCCTGTCGGTGGCCGAGAAACTGAAAACCCGGCTGGAAGAGGAACTCGATCTTAAAGTTGTCCTGACCCGCACCGCGGACTATTTCGTGGGGCTTAAGGAACGCACCGCCATCGCCAACAACAACGGGGCCGAGCTGTTTCTCAGCATTCACGCCAACGCCACCTTCCGAAAAGAGATCGAGGGGTTCGAAACCTATTACCTCAGCTTCAAATCCTCGGACAAGAAGGCGGTAAAATACGCTGAGATTGAGAACCAGGCTCTCGGAGTAAAAGGCGGAGCCGACGAAGAGGCGCTTCTCGAGGCGATCCTTTGGGACATGGCCCAGACGTCGTTCATCAATGAGAGCAGGGAGGTGGCGTCCATAATCCAGAGAAGCCTGGTCCATGATTTGAGAGGAAGCGACCGTGGAGTCCGCCAGGCCCCCCTCGCTGTCCTCATGGGGGCCAGGATGCCCGCGGTCCTCGTGGAGATCGGTTTTATTTCCAACCCGGAGCAGGAACTCAGACTCAACAGAGAGTCCCATCAGGAAGAGATCGCCCGGTCCCTTTACCGGGCCATCGAGACCTACCATCGGAAACTCCTTCGAGGCGAGATTCAGAGGAGCCGGCCGTGAGAAAGAAACTCCTCATCGCCGGGCTCCTTCTCCTGATGTCGGTGGCGGTTTACGCCGCCTACCGGTACGGGGCTGCGGTCCGGCCTCCCGGGATTCCTGTCCCCGAGGAGGGGGCGCTGATTCCCAGGGCCCTGCCCCAGACCAGGGAAGTGGATCTGTATTTCGCCGATGTCACCGGCCGACGCCTTTCCATCGAACGCAGGGAAGTGACGGGGGAGAATCGCGAGGACCTTTACGGAAGGATCGTGGAAGAGCTTATACGGGGGCCGGAGGATCCAGGCCGCCTGAGGACACTGCCTGTTACCACGCTGGTGAGAACGGTCTACTTTCAGGACGGCACGGTCTGGGTGGATCTCGACTCCGCCGTCAGGGATGAGCA
>CBFDCL010000062.1:0-12497 GCA_965603295.1 uncultured bacterium
CGGCTCAGCAGGATTCGGGGGTGAAGGCGGGAGAATCCCTCCATGGGAACCAGAAAGCTTCCCGCAAGGACCAGTGCGGCCCCTGTGAGGAACCATGCACTCAGGTGCTCACCTCTTCCCAATCCGAACGCGACCAGAGGTACCAGAACCACCGGGAGAGATCTCGCGATGGGGTAGGCTATGGACAGGTCCCCGTGCCGGTAGGCCGCCGCCAGTGAGGAGAGATAGACCGCCTGGAAAAAGCCGGTGACAGCAATGAGGGCCCAGACGGGGGCGGGGATCCGGAATACGGAGGACCAATGGATCACTACCCACGGAAGGCAGACGGCGGCCCCGATCGTGTTGGCAATGAGGAAGAAGCCCGAGGTAGGAAGCGAACGCTTGCTGATCAGGTTCCACCAGGCGTGGATCAAGGCGGAGAGGATCAGAAGGGCGACAGCGATAAACGACATGGGTCAGAAAAAAGGCTTAAGGGTTTGAAGAAAATCGCTTGCTTTTCCCCCCGAACCGGGATCGGATTTCGATGATGGAAAGGGAAAGAACGATAAGGGCCACCGCCCAGAGGAATAAGCGGCCACGCAGGGGAATATCCAGGTCCCCGAACAAAAGCCAGCCCGCAAGGGCCCCCGCACCCAGAAAATTGATGCACACGGCTCCCTCGAGGCCCAGCCCCGTCATGGAAGGCTGCCGGGTGAAAACCTGGATCAAAAGGGCGATGCTGACTCCCGTCAGGACCGCGCCCAGGATCCCGGGATAGAAACCGGAAGCCGGCAGAGGCAGCCCCAGGGCGGTGGCCACGGTCCTCGGGGCGAGCATCAGCGGTAACCCGAGCAGCAGGTTGATGATCGCATCAAAGAGGAGAAGCGGTGAGTTCATTGGCAGGTTCCCTCCGGCCTGGGAGTTCATCGGGTTTGACGGTTCCCGGGTCCCCACGGCTCTGACTGAGGATGGATTATACACCATTGGGGCAGCGTGTCCCCCGCAAGCTGCCCGCCATCGGGCCGTTTTCAGGTGCCGGGAGTCGAGTGCTTCCCCCCTCTTCCTTGACAGCTCTCTCGTCGGTCACTTATTCTAAAAAAAATACCCTGCGTTCGAGGTCGGATCTGTCAGGGGTCAACTCATACCGGTTGACCTTTTCCTTTGTGAAACGATGGAAGTTTTTCCCTGGATCCGATCATATGATTCCGGCCTTGAGCCAAACGAGAAGGAGATCTGCCATGCCCGAGTTCAGTAATCCCTTCACTCTATTGAAGAACGATCGGAAACTCACACACGAGGAGCTGGTCCGTGCGATCCGCTTCATGATCGCCGCGGAATACGAAGCCATACAGCTCTACCAGCAGACTGCCGAGAGCACCGATAACACCCTGGCCAGTGAAGTCCTCCTGGATATCGCCAACGAAGAGAAGGAGCACGCGGGTGAATTTCTCCGCCTGCTGCGGGAGCTCGACCCCGAGGAGGAGAAGTTCTACGCGGACGGCTATGGGGAAGTGGAAGAGATGATCGGCAAAATCAAAAAAATGGTAATTAAAGCCGGAAAATAGCCCTCGCGGAAGGGTCGGCACCGGTTCCGGATTCAGGAGAAACAGGAATGGCAAACTTGATGGCAAAAATGTTCAACTGGGAGGCGTCCCGGCCGAAGTATATGGCCGATGAGATCGTGGAACGTCTGCACCTTCGTGAAGGCGATGCCGTTGCGGACATTGGATCGGGCGGGGGTTTTTTCACATTTTTAGCCTCAGCAAAGGTCGGGGAAAACGGGACGGTTTACGCCGTGGACACCAACGGAAGCAACCTGGCTTTCATTGAGAGCCAGGCGGCCAAAAACGGCCTTGGGAATGTCAAAACCGTTCATGCCGAAGGGGAAGATTTGGACCTTCCGGAGGGCGGGATCGACCGGGTGTTCCTCAGGAACGTGTATCATCACCTGGAAGAACCGGTTTCCTATTTCGGTGGGATCAGGAAATTTTTAAAACCGGACGGGAAGGTCGTGATCATTGATCACAGTGAAACCACAAAGGGCGGGTTCGTCCGGTTTTTCAAGCACTGCACGCCTGAGGAAGATATCGTGAAGGCCTTGGCCCAGTCGGGTTTTAAACTGAGCGAGAAGGCCGATTTCCTTCCCTCCCAGTCTTTTCTCGTGTTCGAAATGACCGAGGGATCCGATGGGGCATGATTTCGACGAGGTTATCGACCGTAGGGGCACCCACTGCGAGAAGTGGGACAACATGGAGGAGCGCTACGGGGTTTCCCCGGATGGCGGCATCTCCATGTGGGTGGCCGACATGGAGTTTCGCCCTCCACCGGAGGTGAACGAGGCTCTTTGCCGCTCGGCCGACCACGGAATCCACGGGTACTCCGGAGATTTTTCCGATTACCACGAAAGTATTGTCCGGTGGATGGGGCGGCGCCATGGCTGGGAGATCGAGCCCGACTGGATTGTAAGCACACCGGGCATCGTGAGCGCTGTGAACCTCCTCATCCAGGCTTTCTGCCGGCCGGGGGATCAGGTGCTGGTCCAGTCTCCGGTGTACTATCCCTTCTTCGGCGCTGTCACCGGAAACAGATGCTGCCTTTCCCACAACCGTCTCGTAAGCAGGAACGGCCGCTACCAAATGGACTTCGAGGATTTAGAGCGCAGGATCGATTCTAGAACCAGGATGCTCATCCTGTGCAGTCCCCACAACCCGGGGGGCCGGGTGTGGACGCGCAGCGAACTCGAAAGGTTGGCAGAGTTGTGTTTCTCCCGGGATGTCCTCATCGTCTCCGATGAGATCCACCATGACCTGGTCTACGAGGGGAGCGACCACACGGTCCTGGCTTCCTTGGGAAGCGACGCAGCGCGCCGGGTGATTACCTGCACCTCCGCGTCAAAGACCTTCAACCTGGCCGGGACTATGACCGGGAACGTGATCATCGGGGACGAGGACGTGCGCATGAAGTTCCGGGAACAGGTCATGCGCTGCGGATTCCACCACCCGAACAGTTTCGGGGTCATGGCCGCCACAGCGGCCTATACGCACGGGGAACCCTGGCTGGAAGAGCTGCTCGTCTACCTGGGGAAGAACCGGGACCGGATCGGGGAGGTTTGCGGACGGTCCCTGACGGGGGTGACCTCCATGCCCCTTCAGAGCACCTACCTCGCCTGGCTGGACTTTTCGGGGACGGGCCTCCCCATGGAGGAGGTCATCCGCCGGGTCCAGGAGGAGGCCCGGTTGGCGCTCAACCACGGCACCACTTTCGGCCCGGGCGGGGAGAGCTTCCTGCGGCTCAATTTCGCCTGCCCCCGCTTGATGCTCGACGAGGCCCTGGATCGTCTGGCCAGCGTGTTACCTCACACCGGCTCATAAATTTAACTAATCAGGGGAAGAACCCCGGCCCCGCTTGCTTGTGCCTTTCCACTCCCGAAAGCAGATGGGGCAGTCGTGGTACCCCTGGTCGTGGGCGCAATCCAGCGTGCGGAACGGCACCATCTCCCGTTTATGGAGGATATCCTCGATGTGGCACACGGCGTTCTCGTGGTCCAGGTCGTGGACCTCTTTGTTGCCCGCGTCCCCGCAGAACCGTTCCCCACACAATCCCCTCGCTGTCCACCTTCTTCCCATTTCGCACCTCCTGATAAAGGCCGGACAAAGAACGGCATTTTCCAACAACTGCGCTAAAGGCCTGCATGGGAACGAAACGGGAGTGTTAAGCGTCGCGATGGGCCATCCCCCTGCAGCCCATATATGAAAAGTTTACCTCGGGAGGAGGAGGAGTCAAATGGAAGGGCAGTGCCTGAATCGTTCAACGTTTGACGTTTAACGTTCAACGGGGAAATCCAGTTCAGAGTTCAAGGTTCAGAGTTAAAAAGGGATCTATGGGGTCGGACCTCAGATTCTCAGGTTTTGAATGTAGAACCTGAAAATTTGAGGTCCGATTCCCTTTACCTGTCCCTTGTTGCAAAAGAGTTAGGACACGAGGCATAATTAAAACTCGATCGGAGGAAAGGGGGGAATCGATGGAAGTTTTCTTACGCAGGATAAGTTTGTTGTTCTCGGCCGGTGCGGTTGGAGGTCTCGTTGGCAGCGCCGTCTTCTGGGCGCTGGGCCGGCTCGGCATCACCGGTATGATCGGTGTCAATCTTGCCCCGAAATTCACACCGGAGTGGCTATATCCGAGGCTGGTATGGGGGGGGATCTGGGCGGCGCTGTTTCTCATCCCCATTTTCAAGAATTCACCTGTTAAAAGGGGAGTGCTCCTAAGCTTGGCTCCTTCGGCCGCTCTTTTGTTCGTATGGTTCCCTCACCAGGCCTACAAGGGCTACCTGGGCCTGGAACTGGGCGGGTTGACCCCGGTACTCATAATCGTCCTTAACGCCATCTGGGGCATCACCGCCGCCGCGTGGCTGAGCGTCCTGGGGGAGGAGTGAAAGGGAGGCAATTCTCTGAACCACACCTCCCTGCGTCTCCGTGTCTTCCTGTCGTCGCGTCGAGAATTGTAACTCTCCCTTGCTTCCTTTTTCAGGAGGGTTACAATAAAGCCGTGGGGGCGTTCCGGTTTCGACGGGGGTCGATAGACGCCCGTGGCGCATGCCGAGGTACCGGTGGCCTCGTTAAACACCGGTCGTCATAGCTGCCAACGATACTGGCTACGCTCTGGCTGCCTGATTAACCTCAGGTGAGCCAGCGTCACTCCGCCGGCGCCCGTAACGGCGGGTCGTGATGTCATAAGCTCGGGCTTGCTCCCTGTCGCTGCCCGGCCTTCAGGGGGGACTTTCAGTCGGGCTCATCTGTCAGCTGCCCTGTCCGTGGGGACGCTGACGGAGACAAAAACCACGGAATAAGCATGTAGGGCCGCGAGGCCGAAGGCTTCCGGACGCGGGTTCGACTCCCGCCGCCTCCACCACATATTTCCCTTTAAAAACAGCCACTTAGCGGTTTATGGGTGGCTGTTTTTGTGGTTTTTAGGTGGTGCCGTGATGGTGGCAGAACAAAACGTCATGAGAAATCTTCCGCCTGGTGACGGACGATCTCGCCAGTTACCATGTAGATGACGTCCTCCGCCACGTTAGTGGCGTGATCAGCGATTCTCTCTAGATGCCGTGATGCTGAAAGAAGGTGTATGAGGCCTTCCACATTTTCAGGGGCTTCTTTGATAAGGACATAGAACAACTGAAACAGTTCACTGTTCATGGCATCCACGACGTCATCGGCCTCAAGGACCTGCCTCGCCAGGGCAGGGTCCATGTTTACCAGGGCGTCCAGGCTCTGGTGAACCATCTCCCTGGCCTTTTTGGCCATTGACGATATCTCTTCCGGAATCTTGGGGATGTTCTGGCGCCACTCATCCGAAGAAAGAAAAGAGGCCCTTTCCGACAGGTTCACAGCCAAGTCGCCGATCCTTTCCAGCTCGCTATTGATGCGAAGAACAGCGACGATGAACCTCAGGTCGATGGCCACCGGCTGATGAAGGGCAAGAATTTTCAGACCTTCCTCCTCCAGCTCGACCTCCATCTCGTCGATGATTATATCCTCCTCGATCACCTGTTGTGCCAGGTCCTGGTCCCTCGTCTCCAGGGCACGGAAGCCCTTTTCCAGACTCTTTTCAGCCATGGCACTTAGGGCAAGGACCATTTTCTTCAGCTTTTCGATCTCCCTGGTCAGTACGCTTGTCATTGCCTTGTCTCCTGAAAGAACAGATCCTTTGATTAACCGAACCTGCCTGTTATGTAATCTTCCGTCTGCTGGTTATCCGGACGGGTGAAGATTTTTTTGGTCGCCCCGAACTCAACGATGTGTCCCTCATAGAAAAAGGCCGTGTAATCGGAGATCCGGGCTGCCTGCTGCATGTTATGGGTGACCACGACAAGGGTGTAATCCTTCTTGAGGTCATGGATCAATTCCTCGATCCTGGCCGTTGCCAGCGGGTCTACGGCCGAGGTCGGCTCGTCCATGAGGATCACTTCGGGCTGAACGGCCAAGGCCCTGGCGATGCACAGCCGTTGCTGCTGGCCGCCGGAGAGGGCCGTTCCAGGATGGTTCAGCTTGTCTTTGACCTCGTCCCAGAGGGCTGCCTGCCGCAAAGCTGTTTCCACCCTCCCGGCCAATTCGCTTTTACTCATCCGGTAGTGGAGCTTCAGTCCGTAAGCCACGTTCTCGAATATGCTCAGGGAAAATGGGGTTGGTTTCTGGAAGATCATTCCCACTCTTCGTCGAAGCTCCAGGAGATCTACATCGGCATCGAAGATGTTCTTTCCGTCAAGTAGGATCTCTCCATCGACCCTCTGGTTCCGGTACAGTTCGAAGATCCTGTTGTAGGTTCTCAGGTGGGTTGATTTGCCGCATCCGGAAGGACCGATGATGGCGGTCACCCGGTTGGCAGCCACCTCAAGGTCGTTGCCGAAAAGTGCCTGGTGATCACCATAGTGAAAAGTAAGACCCCTTGCAGCGATCTTGACCCTTTCCTTTCCCGGAAGGAATTCAGTCTTCGACATCACTGCAGGTGATGGTTCAATCAGTTGTGCTGCTTGCTCTCCGATCATGCTGTTTCTCTCCTTCTGAGAATAGTCCTGACCAGTACCGTGACCCCCAGGACCCCCGCAGTTATGAGCAGGGAAGCCC
The DNA here is from genome assembly GCA_965603295.1 of uncultured bacterium. Taxonomy (GTDB): domain Bacteria; phylum BMS3Abin14; class BMS3Abin14; order BMS3Abin14; family BMS3Abin14; genus JAFGWO01. Next base: position 6,603 of record CBFDCL010000062.1, read on the forward strand.
CCCATGCCATGGCTTGCCAGTCCCCGTAGGGTGACATGGCATAATTGAAGATCGTTACGGTCAGGTTGGCGGTTGGTTCTGAAAGGAATCGTGGCCAGAAGGGGCTGTTGAGGGCTGTAAATAAAAGAGGAGCTGTTTCCCCGCTGACCCTGGCCACGGCCAGGAGGCTGCCGGTGACAAGGCCGGTCCTGGCGGCGCGAAAAACGACATCCACCGTCATCTTCCAGCGAGGGGCGCCCAGGGCCAGGGCCGATTCCCTGAGGGCGTCCGGGACGAGGTTTAACATGTCCTCCGTCGTTCGTGCCACTACCGGCAGCATGATAACCGCCAGGGCAACGGCACCTGCGTAACCGGAGAACCCTCCCATGGGAGCGACCAGGAGAACGTAAACAAAGATGCCGATGATGATAGACGGTGTCCCCATGAGGATGTTCGTTGAAAAGCGGACGACCCCTGCCAGGCGGGTATCCCTGCCGAACTCCGATAAGAAGACACCTGCCATGAGGCCGATGGGCATCCCGATGAGCGTTGCCATCAAGGTAATGATCCCTGTCCCCAGGATGGCGTTGCCAAGGCCCCCTCCGGGTACCATGGGAGGGGCAGGAAGCTGAGTGAAAAATTCAAGGCTGATGGCGTCGAGACCTTTCACCGCGATGATGATGAGGATCCAGGCCAGGAAACCGATCCCTGTCAGGGATGCGATCCCTGAGAGCCCTTTGACAGCCAGGTCGGCACGCTTTCGGGATTTGACAGAGCGATGCTTCATCTTGAAAGCCCCATCTTGCGACGGGTCCTTTCAAGCCAGACCTGGGCTGACAGCTGGATCAGGAACGTGATGACAAAAAGCACCAGTCCCAGTTCCACCAGGGAGGACAGGTACAGCTCTTCGGAAGCCTCGGTAAACTCGTTGGCAAGGGTCGAAGCGATACTGTTTCCGGCTGCGAAGAGGGAAGGAGAAATGCGATGGGTGTTCCCTATGACGAAGGTCACCGCCATCGTCTCTCCGATAGCCCGCCCCAGGCCCAGAAAACAGGCTCCCACGATCCCCATGAGCCCGTGGCGCACGGTGACCTGCCTGGTTACTTCCCAGGTCGTTGCCCCCAGTCCGTAAGCGGATTCCTTGACCACACCGGGCACCATGGTGAAGACATCCCGTGTCACCGAAGTGACGAAGGGAAGGATCATGAGGGCCAGGATAATGCCGGCGGTCAGCATGCCGATCCCCATGGGGGGACCGGCGAAGAGGGGAAGATCACCTGCGAACCTTTTTATCAGGGGTTGAACATGATTGCTCATGAAGGGCGCAAAGACAAAAAGCCCCCACATGCCGTAGATTATGCTGGGGATGGCAGCGAGAAGCTCGATGGCGCCCCCAACCACCTGGCTGACCCTGGGATGGGCCAGTTCCACGAGGAACAGGGCGATAATGAGGCTAACCGGAACGGCGATGATCATGGCGATCCCGGTGGACAGGAGTGTCCCGTAGATACTGCTGAGAGCCCCGAACTGCTGAGTGACAGGGTTCCACTCCTGGGAGAAAAGAAAGCCGAGACCGAACTCCCTGATCGACGGTAAAGAACCTGCTGCCAGCTTGATGAATATCCCGGTGACAAGAAGCACCACGACCCCTGCACTGAGGGCCGTGATCGTCGTGAAGATCCGGTCCTGAATGTTTTTGTTGTCAACCATGATCCGGGTTACCTCCAGGTTCCTGCTTTCAGGGCCAGATCCCGGATCCATCGGAGGTAAGGGTGGCGGACCAGCCCTTTTTCACCAGTTCCACAACCTCTGCAGGCATGGGGACGTAGTGAAGATCCTGGGCGATCTCATCTCCGTGCCCGTAACACCAGTTGAAGAAGGCCAGCATTGCCTTTGCCTTTTCGGCGTCTGGCATATCCTTCTGGAGAAGGATGAAAGAGGCGCCTGTGACAGGCCAGCTGCCTTTACCGGGCTGGTTGGTGAGGACCACGTAATACCCCTTGGAACCTTCCCAGTCGGCGTTCGCAGCGGCTGCCTGGAAAGAGGTTGATGATGGTTCCACGAACTGACCCTCGAGGTTCCTGAGCTGGACATGGTTCAGCTTGTTCTGCAAGGCATAGGCGTACTCCACGTACCCGATGGCTCCGGGAACCTGCTTGACGTAGGCAGCCACTCCTTCGTTGCCCTTTCCTCCGACTCCTGCCGGCCAGTCGACGGCTTTGGCAGATCCCACTCTTTTCCGCCAGGAAGAGGAGACCTTGTCCAGGTAATTGGTGAAGATCCATGTCGTTCCTGATCCGTCAGACCTGTGGACAACGGTGATGTCACGGGAAGGCAACTTCAGGCCCGGGTTAAGGTTTGCGATGGCCGGATCGTTCCACTTGGCGACATCACCTATGAAGATACTGGCAAGTACTTCGCCGGTCAGGCGTAGTCCACCGGGCTTTACACCAGTGATGTTGACAACGGGAACGACGCCCCCCATGACCATGGGGAACTGGATGAGCCCTGCCCCCTCCAGCTCCTCCGGCTTCAGGGGCGCGTCGGAGGCTCCGAAATCAACGGTCTTTGCCTTGATCTGGCGGATCCCGCCGCCTGACCCGATGGACTGGTAATTGATGCGGGTGCCCTGGACTTTCCCGTACTTGTAAGCCCACTGGGCATAGACAGGGAAAGGAAAGCTGGCCCCTGCTCCGTTGATGGTGACGGGGCGTGCCGAAACGGTTCCGGTGAATATGACAGTGAGCATGGCAGCCAGAATACTGACGAGGGTGGTTCTTTTCATTTTTTATCCTCCATAGATCATCCAGATCCTGTTATCGAATTGATTGGAGGATAAAGGTTCTTTGTTAAGGGGATGTTAAGGCCAGGTTAAAAGGGGATAAAGGCAGCTTTAGACAATTAGCTGGTAGCCGTCAGCAGACAGCTTTATGCCGGCAGCGTGATCGTGAATGTACTGCCCTCTCCCTGGGTGCTGGTCACAGACACCTCTCCATTGTGAGCCTGGACGATGTGCTTGACGATGGCAAGGCCAAGACCCGTTCCTCCCAGGTCCCTGCTCCTGGCTTTGTCGACCCGATAAAACCTTTCAAACAGGCGAGGCTGGTGCTCCGGTGGGATACCGCGCCCGTTATCCACCACATTTATCGTGATCCCGCCACCGACAGCTTCACATACCACGAGGACATCCTTGTCCTTTTCGCTGTACTTGATGGCGTTGTCGATGAGGTTGATAAGTGCCTGGACCAGGAGAGACCGGTTGATGGGAAAGATGAATCGTTCACCACATCGCGAGTGAACCTCGATATTTTTAAGGTCTGCCGCCTCGCGGCAGGCTTCCACCGCTTCCTCGATGACATCAACGATATCCCCGTCCGTGAGAAGGATCTCGCCGCTTTCAGCTTCCCTTTCGATCCTGGAAAGGTTCAGCAGATCCTCGACGATGGCGTTGAGGCGGTCGGAGTGTTTTCCAATGATCCCCAGGTACCGGCTGGCTACCTCCGGATCGTCCATGGCTCCATCCAAAAGGGTTTCGATAAAACCTTTAATGGAGGTGACCGGTGTGCGGATCTCGTGGGAGGCGTTGGCCACGAAATCTTTCCTGATCCGCTCCAGGGTCCTGATGCGGGTAAGGTCGTTCATGACAAGAAGCACGCCTATCCTTTTTCCCTCGGGATCCTCGAGGTGAGTGCCATGAACCTGGATGTACTTTTCACCGTCGGCATGAAGGACGATCTCCTCCTCGGTGGGTGATGAGGCTGTTATTGTCCTCTTGATGAAATCCTGGAGGTCGGCGTTCCTGATGGCCTCCTGAACGCTTTTTCCTGTCGTTTTTTCCAGGTCCAGACCGAGCAGATCTGCTGCCGCGCCGTTAATGGTAATGACCCTGTCATCCCCATCAAAGGCGATGACACCTTCAACCATGGAGGAGAGGACAGCTTCGACCTCATTGCGCTGGTTCACGATCGCCTTTAGCCTTTCGTCAAGCTGAAGGGCCATCGAGTTCATCTCCTCGGCCAGTACGGCAAACTCGCCCGTGTCCGGTATGGGTAACCTTGTGCTCAGGTCCCCGGAAGCAAAGCGCTCGACTCCCTTTTTCATTTCACGAAGTGGACGAACGATCCGTCGTGTTACCAGTAAACTGACAGTGGACGCCAGCACCATGGCCAGGAGAGCGCCCAGCGCAATCCTCATCCGTGCGCTCTTTAAGGCCGCCTCAAGGGAAGATACCTGGACAGATGTCCTTATGGCCGCTGCTACTCCATCTAAAGGAAGCGGCACGGCCACGTACATGAAGTTGGTCTCCAGGGTATAGCTGTAACGTATGGAGGACCCGGTACGGCCCGCCATGGCCTGGACGATCTCCGGCCTGTCAGCATGGTTGTCCATCCTGGCGGGTGATTCCTCTGAATCGCAGATCACCTCTCCGGAATCCAGAACGATAGTGATTCGTGTACCTGTCTCCCGCCCAAGCTGGATACAGTAATCATTCAGTTCATCCCGGGTGGTGATATCCAGACCATCTTTGATCAGCGGCTGGATATTGTGCCCCAGGAGTTTCGCACGGATCTCAAGATCAGAGATCTTCTCCCGGAAATAGAAATCACCCATGTAGTTGACGGCGTACCACGTCACCATGAACAGGGAAATGATGGTGATAACCAGGTAGGCTGGGTACAGCCGCCATATCAGGGGTCTTCGTCCCATGGATCACTCCCTGAACCGGTAACCGACTCCACGGATGGTTTCGATCAGGTCACCCTTGTCACCCAGTTTTCTTCTGAGGCTGAGGATGTGAACGTCGATGGTACGTTCGGTGACATGGTAATCTTCGCCCTTCACCCCGTTTACGATCTGCCCACGAGTGAAAACCCATCCCGGTTTTGTTGCAAGCAGCTGAAGGATGTTGAACTCCGTAAAGGTCAGGTCGACGGGATCGTCGCCAACAGTAACCTGTCGTCTTCCCGGATTGATCGTAAGAAGATCAAGTTCAATGGTCTTTTCTTCGTCCTCACCTGGTGTTATGTGCTCCCTTCGGAGCACGGCGCGGATCCTCGCCACGAGCACCTTCGGACTGAAAGGCTTGACGATGTAATCGTCGGCCCCAAGTTCCAGGCCGGAAACGATATCCGATTCCTCCCCCTTGGCAGTGACCATGACCACTGGTATAGAGGCGGTTTTTTCATTGCCCTTCAGTCTGCGGCAGGCTTCGAGTCCGTCTATCCCGGGAAGCATGAGATCAAGAAGAATAAGCTCCGGACTCCAGGAGGAAGCCGCCTTGAGTCCATCCTCTGCCGAACCAGCCAGCTTGAGGTCATACCCCTCGCGTTCCAAGTTGTAACGGACAAGCTCCTGGATATCCTCGTCGTCCTCTATGAACAGTACTTTTTCTTTGGCCATATTGTTCTCACCGACATCATCATAATACCTTATACCGTATAACAGTGTTAAATTTCGGTTAAGTTCCAGCAACCTTCAGATAAAGATCCTTCTGACTGAATTGAGATTTGATCAGGGGGGAACATGTAGTGATTTACTCTAGACTAGTTACACAACTAAAAATCCGCATGTTCGGGATTCGGCCAAAAAAGGTTCACCTGTACTCTTCGGTGGTGCCAACGTGGTGCCACCACCCTTTTAGCCCTTTATTCATGCGGTCTGCGACGGGTTCGACTCCCGCCGCCTCCACCATTCGACGCGTAAAAAGGCTTCCCCACTTGTGGGAGAAGCCTTTTTTGCTTGCTCGTGGCAGGCCACAGGGCGATAACCGCACGCCGCGAGCGAGCGTCGAGTAGTCCTGAGCGAAGGGCTGATCGGATGCGCCCTGAGTGGAAGGGCACTTCAAGAGCATCCTGGGGATATCAGGAGAGATGTTTTTTGAAAAATGCCGTGGTTCTCTCCCAGGCTATATTTGCT
>CBFDCL010000063.1:0-12487 GCA_965603295.1 uncultured bacterium
CTACCGCTCCTTCATTTCCCGTTGAATTTCCCGTTCCTGGTCCCGGCGCTTGATGTCCTCCCTCTTGTCCCCGAGTTTCTTCCCTCGCCCGACCCCCAGATGGAGTTTTACGAGGCGGCCCTTCAGATAAAGTCGGAGTGGAACGAGGGTCAGGCCCTTTTCCGCGACCTTTCCCTGAAGCTTCTGGATCTCACGAGCGTTCAAGAGAAGCTTCCGGTCGCGAAGGGGCTCGTGATTGGTCCAGCTGCCGTGGGAATACGGACCGATATGGGCCCCGATGAGAAAGACCTCCCCGTTCCGTATATCCGCGTAAGCTTCCTGGATGTTGGCTTTCCCGTTCCGGATGGACTTAACCTCGGTCCCCTGCAGGGCGATCCCCGCCTCGAGGGTTTCCAAGATTTCGTAACTGAACCGCGCGCGGCGGTTTTCCACTAAGGTGCGACTCGATCCCATGGTATACCGCCTCCCGCGGCTCCTATCGATTCTCTCCTGAGCCGTGCCACAACCGGCTCGAGGCTTCCTTTGACCAGGCAGGCCTGGCGAAGGTCGAAAAGCTGACGCGGATCGAGGAACCCGGGAACCCACGGTTCCGCGTCCACCGAGACCCTGGCGGCTGGCACCGCCCGCGGGTGCCAGAGCAGGACTGCTGCGGCCAGAGTTGCCAGGACGGCGATATTGAGATATCGTTTCTCATTAAAAAAGGTCATTGGAAACAGGGAGGATCTGTTCATGAAAGAGTACAGTTGTCCGGTCTGTGACGCGGAGCTCATTCTGGACGGTGATGAGAAACCGGGTGACCACATTTTTTGCTCTTACTGCAACAGCACGATTAAGATCCACAGGAAAAAAGGGAGCGACGAATTAAAACTTGTGGACGACAATTAATACCATTGACCGCATCGCATAATCAACCGATCCCGGCCCACGACCTTCTGGAAGATTCCGTCCGTATCGCCCTTCTGGCGGGTTCACTCCTGAAGGACCGGTTTCGCTCCGATTTCTCCATCCGTTACAAGGGCGGGTCCGATGAGGGTGAAACGGACATCGTCACGGAGGTGGATCAGGCCTCCCAGGACCTCATCGAAACGGAGATTCTCCGGAAATATCCTGATCACGGCATCCTGGCCGAGGAGGATCTCGACCTTAAGGGCAGCAGCGGGTTCGTGTGGATCGTTGACCCTCTCGACGGCACAACCAACTATGCCCACGGATTTCCCGTATTCTCCGTTTCAATCGCGGTGACCTGCCATGCCAAAACTATCTGTGGAGTCGTTTTTAATCCCATCTCCGGCGAGGTTTTCAAGGGAGTCCTCGGTGGGGGGGCTCACCTGAACGGTTCCTCCCTGGAAGTATCCGGGACACAGCACCTGAATCGGAGCCTGCTGGGAACCGGTTTCCCCTACAATATCCGCCGTACAGCTGACACGAACCTGGATCACTTTCACCGTTTCGCCCTCAGGGTCCAGGGGATCCGCAGATGCGGAAGTGCCGCTCTGGACCTCTGCCAGGTGGCCGCCGGACGCCTCGACGGCTTCTGGGAGATGAGCCTCAAACCCTGGGATATCGCCGCCGGCGCCCTGATCCTCCGCGAGGCGGGAGGGGTAACCACCGACTTTTCCGGCAGGCCCCTGGGAATGAGCGGATCACAGGTCCTCGCCACAAACGGGCTTATCCACGATGAGATGCTCCATGTTCTCCGGAGCTCGTCGGGCAAGGGTGAGGACGGAAACTGACGCGCCGTACCTTTTGAGGATTCCCGCGCAGGCTCTGACGGTCGCCCCCGTCGTGAACACATCATCGAAAAGCAGAACCCGTTTCCCCTTAACCCTGACGATATTCCGGCCCGGCCCGAAAGAAGACCGGGCGTTCCGGGTGCGCTCCTTCCTCCCGAGCCCCACCTGGGACCTTGCTCCCTTCCTGGACAGAACCGTTCTTTCCACCGGGGTCCCCACCAGCCGACCGAGTGGCTCGGCCAATACAGCGGACTGATTAAACCCCCGGTGCCAGAGACCCATTCGGGAAACAGGTACCGGGACCACGATATCGGCTGCAGGAACCGGGTCGAGATCCCGGGCGGCGGTGAGCATCTTTTCCACCAGGGGATCCAGGACGCAGAGACTCTTCCCGTATTTCAGGCATGAGAGGGCTGAGGCAACCGGCCCCCGGTAAAGAAAGAGGCTCCGACACCACGCGACCGGTTCGGGTTTCACCAGGCATCGAAGGCACCGGTGAGGCTCCTGGGAAACGGGGAACGGTTCACCGCACCTCGGGCAACATGAGGTTCCAACGGGTTCGAAGGCGGCCAGGCACGCCGGACAGCAGTGAGGATAGACCCCGCGGGAAAGCTCGCCGCACAGGAGACAGACAGGGGGGTACAAAGCATCCAGGAGTCCGCGGGTTATTCTCTTCAGCATACCTTCCGGTATGCAATCGGCAAGCCAGGGGGGGGAGAAAGTCCAGAGTCCAGAGAAGAATTACGTTTATCGTTTAACGTTTATTGTTTATCGTGATTTCCTTGAATCTTGGATATTGGATTTTAGATCCAGGCCAATCACTAATCACGAATCACTGATCACCGCATTATCGCAACATCAAACCTCAAACCTCAAACTTCGATCTTCCTCCGTGTCTTCGTGTCACCCCGCCGGTTTTCCCCGTTTCGCCCCTTCTCCGTGTCTCCGCGTCAGGTGCAACCTGATGAAATAATTGTCTAAAAGAGTGGTTCCCCGGTCATTTCATCAGGTTGTCGAATCCCCATGATCTTCAGGATCGTAGGAGCCACATCGGCAAGACGACCCTCTTTCAGCCGAGGCGCCTTGCTGTCGTAGTCCGGTCCCACTAGAACGAGGGGGACCCGGTGGGTGGTGTGAGCGGTGTGAGGAGTTCCATCGGGATCCTGCATGGACTCGGCGTTGCCGTGATCGGAGGTGACCAGGAGAACCCCGCCCATGCCCGAGACCGTGTCCGCCACGCGCCCTAAGCACTGGTCCACCTTTTCCACCGCTGCGACAGCGGCCTCATAGACCCCGGTGTGACCAACCATGTCGGTGTTGGCATAGTTGACGAGGACAAAATCGTAGCGGCCCGATTCCAATCTTCTGACCAGCTCGACGGTAACCTTTTCCGCGCTCATCTCCGGTTTGAGGTCGTAAGTGGCCACATCCTTGGGGGAATCGATCAGAGCCCGGTCCTCCCCAGGGAAGATCTTTTCCTCCCCGCCGTTGAAAAAAAAGGTCACGTGGGCGTATTTCTCCGTCTCCGCGATGCGCAGCTGGGTCAGCCCGTGGCCGCTGATGACTTCCCCCATGATCCCCGAAAAGGGCACCACCGGGAAAGCCACCGGGTGGGGAAAGGTCTCGTCGTATTCGGTCAGACAGGCATAGGAGGACAAGGCAGGGGGCTGGTCCCTGTCGAACCGGTCAAACTCCCGGTCATTCAGAGCCCTGGTGATCTCCCTGGCCCGGTCGGCCCGGAAATTCATGAAGATGACACCATCGCCATCGGCCATGACACCGCCAGAGAGTTCGTCTCGGATAATCACGGTGGGTTCGATGAACTCGTCCGTCTCGTCTTTTCGATAAGCGTCGCTGACCGCTTGCCGTCCGGATTCGGCCCCCCGGCCCTCCCCCAGGACCAGGGCCCGGTAGGCCTTTTCCACCCGGTCCCACCTGTTGTCCCGGTCCATGGCGAAAAAACGACCCATGACTGAAGCCACGCGGGCGTTTCCCAGGCGGTCAAGGTGGTCTTCCATCTCCCCTATGTAGCGAATGCCCGAGTTGGGGGGGGTATCCCGCCCATCCATAAAAGCGTGGACAAAAACCCGGGCGACCCCGCGGTCCGCTGCCAGGGAGGCCAAGGCCTTAATCTGCTCTATGTGGCTGTGAACGCCCCCGTCGGACATAAGACCCATGACGTGGAGTGTTCCTGACCCGTTTTTGACTTTTTCGAAGGATTCCAGAAAAACCGCGTTTTCGGAAAATTCCCCCGAGTCGATGGCCATGTTGATCCTGGTCAGATCCTGATAAACCACGCGGCCGGCGCCCAAGTTGAGGTGACCAACCTCCGAGTTCCCGATCTGCCCGTCGGGAAGACCCACATCCGCCCCGGAGGCACTTAGGGTCGTAATGGGATAACGGGCCCTGAGTTCATCCATCCTGGGTGTCCGGGCGCCTGCGATGGCATCCAGACCCTCGCCGGTTGATACGCCCCATCCGTCGAGGACCATCAATACGGTCGGGATCTTTTTGTCGCCCATTATTTTCCCCCGGTTCAGGAACGAAGTCCCTTCTTCGAACACAGCGACGCGGAGAAGGGGAAAAGCGGGACAAATCTTCCTCCGTGTCCCCGAGTCCCCGCGTCTCCGCGTTAAACGGTTTTCTTCAGACTCTCCGTGTTCCCGTGTCTCCGTTTCTCCGTGTCGTGCGCTTTCCTCCGTGCCTTCCCGTCATGCCGAAGTCGAGGTGTTATCCTCACTGCCGTACTGGGGTCTTACGGCCGGGGATTGAGCGGGTTCGGTGAAACCAGGCACCGTGTAGCCGTTCCAGAGGCCGCACGATTCGCACCTGGCGCTCCACCGGTCCGAGACGTTACTGCATTCGCCGCAGACAAATCGCGGACTGGACCCGTCCGACAGGTCAACGTGACGGCGAAAATCTTTCACCGCTTCCTCGTAGCGCTCCCTTCGGGTGTTGATCTCCCCGAGAAGGGCGTACAGGAGTGCGGATTCGTAGCCTATGGATTCAACTTTATGAAGAGCCATGTAACCCTCGTCGATCATCTCGAGGCGCAGGCAGATCTTCCCGTAAAACAGGGTGAGGAAGACATCGTCAGGGGACTGCTCCAACAACCCGCGGATCGCCTTCACGAGCCGCGCCGGATTTTCGTGCTTGATGAGTTTGTCCTCCATGACCTGAAGGAAAACGGGGTTCCGGTGCCGCCTGTACCCCTCTGAGAGAACTTTAACGCCATCTTCAATCCTGCCTCCCCGGATGTGGGCCTCCCCTAAAGTAACGCTGGCAGAGAGAAAATCGGGATCTTCTTTGATGATCTCTTTTAAAATCCGGGTTCCCTTTTCCGTGTCCCCGTCATTCATCAGTTCCAGGGCCCACTGGTACCGCAGGCCCCGCAGCCGGTGAAAGGATTCATCGTCTTTTCCGGCCAGTTTCATGAGCCGGTTCTGGCTCTGGACGGCCCCGTTCCAATCCCCCTGTTGCTCCTGAATATCTCGAAGGGCCGCGAGGGCAGCCCGGTTGGAATCATCTTTGGAGATGATTTTCCTCAGGACGTCGGCCGCCTCGCCCAGTTGCCCGATCTCAAGGTAATCGTCCACGAGGAAAAGAAGGACCCTGAGGTTGTCGGGATGTTCCTCCAGGGCTTTCCTGTGAAGATCGATGGCCTTTTTGACCTCTCCCAGTTCGAGGTAGACGGTCCCCAGGCGGAAAAAGGGAAGGAGAAACTCGGAATCTTTGGAAACAGCGTCCTTCAGCAGCCTGGTGGCCTTTTGCATATTCCCCGAGAGGTGAGCATCCACCCCTTTGTTATAAAGTTCCTCCGCTTTCTCCCGGCGTTTTTTTACAATTCCCGCCTGGATCTGGCCATAGGTCCGGCGGATCCCTCTCAGGCCGAAAAGGAGGAGGACAACGACCGCCCCGAGGACCATGGAGATAAGGACTACCCCCACGATGGGGAGATCCATGTCCTGTCCTTTCCACAACTTCAAGGTTGCCACGTCCTGGTTGTAGAAAGCAAAGTAGGAAAAGGCGATGACAACCACCAGCAAGATGCCTGACGCTATCCGGCTCACTTTATTTCACCCCTTTTTTTTCCAGATCCTCTTTACATTGGGCACAATATCGGGCATTGGGACGCACCTGAAGACGGCCTTCCGGTATGTCCTCACCACACACGGCACAGACCCCGTAGCTTCCTTCCCGGATCCGCAAAATGGCTTCATCGATCTCCCGGATCTGGGAGTTGATCGCTTCCACCCGAGATAAACTGAAATCCGCGGTATAACTGGAGTCGGCAAGATCCACCGAATCCATAGTTTCGACCTCATCCCGGTTTTTTGCCCCTTCACTGACCCTCTGAAGTTCCGAAGTCAGATCCATCCTCATCTGGAGAAGCATTTTCCGATAATGTTCAATTTTGCCCTGATCCATTGTGGGTCCTTTTCCATTTCCCGCTGCCGCTGTCCATCATCAACTTTTCCTGTTGAACGTTTAACGTTGAACGTTGAACGTGTTTTTCCCGCAACTTCAAACCTCAAACATCAAACTTCAAACAGTATTTTCAACTTTCAAACTCCCAAACTCCAATATTTCGGCCTTCTTTCGTGTCCCCGCGTCCTTGTGTCACCGCGTCGAAGCATTTCAGGTTTAACGAATAACGAATCACTAATCACCAGTCACCTGGTTTTACTTATGGTAGGGCTCTCCCCGGACGATGGTCAAAGCCCGGTAAACCTGTTCGACAAGCAGAAGCCTCGCCATCTGGTGCGGCAAGGTCATGGCGGAAAGGGAAAGGATCACCCGTGATTCCCCCAGAGCCGCGGCGGCAAGCCCGTGGGGGCCGCCGATGAGAAAGCTGAGAAGGTTCACCCCATCCATCATCCCCCGCTCCAGAAGGCGGGCGAGCTGTTCGGAAGACATAGCCTGCCCGCTGCGGTCCAGGGCGACGGGCATATCCGCCCTGAGGTGTTCCTTCCGGACCCTGAAATATGCGGCTTCCCGGTCCTCGTCCTTCCCCGAGCTTTCCTTGGCGGTTTCCAGGACCCTGATGCCAACATGCTTTCCGATGCGTTTCGTGTACTCTTCGATGGCATCCTTGTAATACGGCTCCCGAATCCTACCGATACCAAGTACCTGTATTTTCAACAGGTCTCTTCCTCTTCGCCCGCTCCATCGAGATCCAGGCGCGGGGCGTCCAGCCAGAGCCTTTCTATATCATAATATTCCCGAACCGACTCAAGGAAAACATGGACGACGATCTCCCCGTAATCCATCAGCACCCAGTTTCCGTTCCGAAGCCCTTCCTCCCCCAGGAGTTTAGTCCCGAGGGAATCGAAGGCTTCCATCACGTTATGGGCAACGGCCTGGACGTGCCGGTCGGATGTTCCGGTCAGGATGACGAAAAAATCAGCGACAGAGGAAAGATCCCGCAGGTCCAGGACAATGGGGTCCAGTGCTTTTTTGTCCATGGCCGCGCCAGCGGCCAAACGTGCCATATCCGGGGAATTCAATTTTTTTCCTTCCCGTGCGCCCCTTAAGGCGCGTAAATCCCTTTTTGTTGGATATACTCGAAAACGGCTTCCGGAACAAGGTAACGGATACTCTGTCCTTTTTCCGCGAGATCTCTAATCATACTCGAAGAAACATCCAGGGATGTCACCTGGACCGTCCTTATGGTAGCCCCGCTCCGGTGTACAAGAAGATCCCCCTGTTCGCGATACCCCCCCGAAAAATCCGGCGAGATCGGGGAGACGAGATCCACCTCGAAACCCGGACGGGTGAGGACAGCGATGTGAGCTTCGGCCAGGACATCGCCCGGTTTATGCCAGGTGCCGATCTCCATGTACGCATCCACTCCGAGGGCCAGGTAGGGGATCGAGCCTCCGACCTTCGTACCCACCTGCCTGATGGTGTCCAGGGTATAGGACGGCCCCTTTCTGTTCAACTCCATGTCGGACGGTTTTAGAAGGGTGTTGCCGTGCACCGCGAGCTGGAGCATCTTCAGTCGATCGGCCGCAGGGGTGGAAGGAGCCTGCCTGTGGGGCGGAATCCCCGCAACCATCATGAGCACACGGTCAAGCCCGAGGGCTTCCCCGAACTCCTGGGCAACACGAAGGTGCCCCATGTGGACCGGATCGAAAGTACCGCCGAATATCCCGATTTTTTTCAACTTTTCACACCTCCCGCTGAAAAAAATCGGGATGGGTAGACGCGGAGATAGGGTGACGCGGAGAAAAACCAGACGCGTTTACATAGCGAAGGGTTTTCACTGTGCCCACTGTTTGCGGCGTCTCCGTTCCTTCGCGTCCCCATGTCATGCACTTTCCCCGTGTCTCCGTGTCTCCGTGTCTCCGTGTCCCCGCGTCATGCCAACTACCTTCACTCCCTCAGATGTCCTTCTCCCAGGACGATGAACTTCTGGGTTGTGAGCTCCTCCAACCCCATCGGGCCCCTTGCGTGGAGCTTGTCAGTAGAGATTCCGATCTCGGCGCCGAGGCCGAACACGAATCCATCATGGAGCCTCGAGGAGGCGTTCACCATGACCGCCGCCGAATCTACCTCGGCCAGGAAACGCTGGGCCCTGGAATAATCCCGGGTGACGATGACGTCCGTGTGAGCCGAACCGTACCGCGCAATATGATCCATGGCTTCGTCCATGTCCGCCACAACCTTCACAGCGAGGGTTTTCTCGAGGTACTCTTTCTTCCAGTCCTCCTCGGTGGCCTCCTCCGCCCACGGAGCCAAGGCCCGCGTCTCCGGACAGCCGCGGATCACGACACCCTCTTCCCTGAACTTTCCGAGGATCTCGGGCAGGAAAGTGCCAGCCATTTCCCGGTGAACCAGCATCGTTTCCATGGCGTTGCAGGTACCTGGACGATCAAGTTTCGCATTCAGGCACAGGGCAACGGCCATCCCGGGATCGGCGCCGGAGTCTACAAACGTGTGGCAGACACCGTCAAGATGTTTGATCACGGGGATGGTGGAATTCTCCATAATCATCCGGATCAGGCCTTTCCCTCCCCGGGGGATAATGAGATCAACGTGGTCGTCCAGGGTCAACAGAGCACGAACCGCCTCCCGGTCCGTGGTGGGCACCGCTTGGACAACTTCGGGCGGAAGTCCGACTCTTGACACGCTCTCGCCGAAAAGGTCCGCCAGGGCCCGATTGGAGTGGGCTGCTTCACTTCCTCCCCTCAGGATGCAGGCGTTCCCGGACTTTAAACACAGGGCCGCTGCGTCGATGGTGACGTTGGGGCGGGACTCGTAGATGATCCCTATCACCCCAATGGGAGCCCTCACGCGGCCAACTTTGAAACCGGCTGGCCGGGTCCATATCCCGGTGACCTGCCCAACGGGATCCGGAAGGGAGATGATTTGCTCCACCGCAAGAGCCATCTCCTCGATCCGTTTTTCCGTCAGCTCAAGGCGGTCCAGCATGGCGGTGGAAAGTCCCTTCCCGACGCCGGCTTTCAGATCCTTCCCGTTTTCGGCCATGAGCAGCCCGGCTGACTCCCTGAGGTTCCGGGCCACCGCTCCGAGGGCCTCGTTCTTGAGGGCCGGCGTGCTTCCGGCGAGGACCCGGGCGGAGGCCCTGGCCTTCTTACCCATTTCAAGCATCAGTTTTGGGATATCCATTGCGTTCTCCTACGTTTCAGGAGTCAGTATCCAGGGGTCAGGAGAAATTCAAAAAAATTTGATTATTATACCTATGTTTTCGGCTCTGTACCTTCTGGTTCCTGGCTCCTGCCTCCTGACTCCTCCGTTAAAACCAGATCGTCCCGATGAATGATCTCCTCGCCAGGGCAGGTTCCCAGGATCAGCTCGATGTCCTGGCTGTGCCGGCCCCGAACCATCCGAATCTGTCCGGATGAGAAACAGGTGACCCCCCTTGCGATCTCCTTGCCGTTCCTGTCGACGCAGCGGACCAGAGCACCGCTGTCAAAACGTCCCTTGATTTCCAGGACTCCGGCGGGGAGGAGGCTTTTCTTCTTCCGGGTCAGGGCTTTTACGGCCCCGTCATCGATGACGAGGGTTCCCTTTGGATTGGCCGAATAGGCGATCCAGTGTTTCCGGGATGCCAGTTTTTCCACCGAAGGCAGAAAAAGGGTCCCGACGGGTTCTCCATCCAGGACTTTTGTCAGGATTCCCCGGACCCGGCCGTCGGCGATAACCGTGGGGACCCCCATTTGGGCGGTCATCTTGGCAGCCAGCACTTTAGAGGACATTCCCCCTGTGCCGGCAGCCCCGGCCCCGCCCGCCATGCTCACAACTTCCTGGTCCACGTCCTCAACAACCTCCACGAGACTGCCTTCCCCGAGTTTTGGATCCTTGTTGAAAAGACCCCGGGTATTTGTCAGCAGAACAAGGAGGTCGGCGTCGGCGAGGTTGACAACCATGGAAGCCAGAAAATCGTTATCACTGAAACGAATCTCGTCCACAGCCACGGTGTCGTTCTCGTTGATGATGGGGATGACCTTCATGTGGAGGAGTGTTTCTACCGTATTCCTTGCCATGACGAACCTGGCACGCTCATCGAGGCCTTCCCTCGTCAGAAGGACCTGTCCGACCCTGGCATCATGACGTGAGAAAGCTTCCGCGTAGGCCTGCACGAGACGGCTTTGTCCCACCGCAGCCAAGGCCTGTTTGTCCTGAACGGTCTTCGGCTGGCGGCGGTGACCCATTTCCTGCATTCCCATGAGGATGGCTCCGGAGCTGACGATGACAAAGACCCGTCCCTGATCCGAGAGGGCTGCGATCTCATCCGCGAACCTGTTGATCAGCTCCTGGTCCACGCCTCCCCCGGGGGCGGCAAGGATCTGGCTCCCGAGCTTGACGATGATCTTTTTCCCCTGGGTCAGGAGCCGTCGATCATCGGCGGTCATGTTTTTTCCTCTTCAACCTGGTTCAATAAGGCCGCCAGGGACCCAACGAGATCCCTGATCCCCTCGCCCGTTACCGCGGAAACCGTATGGGGCCTGACCCCGGTCTCCCCTGAAAATTCCCGCACAATCCTGGCTCTCTCATCCTCGGCCAGAAGATCAATCTTGTTAAGAGCCACGATGGACCGCCTCTGTGCCAGATCTTCCCCATACTGCGTCAGTTCGTCGCGGATCGTGTGGTAGGCCTGGACCGGTTCCGGGTCGCCGGGGGCCAGCCCGACAAGATGCAGGATCACCGACGTTCTCTCCACATGCCTCAGGAACTGGTGCCCGAGACCGACCCCCTGGTGAGCTCCTTCGATGAGACCCGGGACATCTGCGATCACAAAACTGTCTCCGTCGCTTAGCCGGACGACACCGAGGCTTGGTGTCAGGGTAGTAAAAGGGTAATCCGCCACTTTCGGCCTGGCTGCGGAGACCTTCGAGATCACTGTGGATTTTCCCGCATTGGGCATACCCACAATACCGACGTCAGCAATGAGCTTGAGCTCGAGGACCAGCTCCTGCATCTGCCCGGGTTGGCCCGGCCCGCTTATCCGGGGGGCCCGGCGCGTCGGGGTGGCGAAAGAAGCGTTCCCCCGGCCGCCCTTGCCTCCCCTGACGGCGGTGAACTCACCCTCGGTCAGGTCGGCCAGCATGTCCTTCGTCCGGGCATCGAGGACCTGCGTACCAGGAGGTACCCGGAGGACAACGGGCTCGCCGTCCTTCCCGGACATGTTTGAGCCTCTTCCCCGGCCTCCGGAACCTGCTCTGTATTCCCTTTTATATCGGTAATCGATGAGAGTGGAAAGGTGGGAATCCGTTCGGAAAACAACATCCCCTCCTCGGCCGCCATTTCCTCCGTCGGGGCCTCCGCGGGGCACGTACTTCTCGCGCCTGAAACTGACGCAACCGTCTCCCCCCGCTCCCGATTCGACAGTAATTTTGACGCGGTCGATGAACCTCATCGCGCGCGAACGGGGAAGATGGCTTTACTCGATGCCGTAGACGCTGACCTGTTTGCGGGTCTTGTCCTTGCGCTCAAACTTAACGATGCCGTCCGATTTGGCAAAAAGGGTGAAATCCTTGCCCAGACCAACGTTGACGCCAGGATGGATGCGGGTCCCGCACTGGCGAACGAGGATATTGCCCGCACGGACGAACTGTCCGGCGAACTTCTTGACACCACGGCGCTTGGATTGGGAATCTCTTCCGTTGTTGGAACTGCCACCAGCTTTTTTATGAGCCATTTATGGACCTCCCAGCCGCACCGGAAATGCGGCGTAAATTCTCCTAACTTTCGATCTTCTCGATGCGGATGCCCGTGTAGTCCTGCCTGTGCCCCTGCTTTTTACGGTAATTTTTCCGGCGCTTCATCTTGAACACAACGATCTTCCTGTGCCGGTCCTGTTCAACGACGGTGCCTGATACGCTGGCGCCTTCCACCACCGGGTTACCGACCTTGACATCGGCACCCTCGCCCACGAGGAGCACGCGGTCAAAGTCCACCTTCGCTCCCACATCGGCGGTGAGCTTTTCCACCTTGATGACATCGCCCTGGTTGACGCGGTACTGCTTGCCGCCGGTCTCGATTACTGCGTACATGTCTTCCAGCCTCCCTAAATTGCTGCAAAAATGCTTATTTATCAGGAACAGGATTAACTACCAGAACGGGGTAGTCTTGTCAACATAGGAGGTTGGAAATGGAGTCCAAAGTCCAAAGCCCAAAGACCAAAGGAAGAAAAAGGGGATTTCATTAATACACCGGGGGAAATGCTCTTATCGGCTCGCTAGAGTGCCTTAGTTGCGAGGCTCCGGTTCGACAGGCTCACCGTCCCG
>CBFDCL010000064.1:0-12419 GCA_965603295.1 uncultured bacterium
CCTTGGACTTGGTGGGCCCACTCCGACTCGAACGGAGGACCTACCGGTTATGAGCCGGTGGCTCTAACCAGCTGAGCTATGGGCCCGCAAATTAAGTATCTTGAATCGAGGAATCTGTCAACAACCCCGAGGATCAATCTTCATAGAAAGGTTTGAGTTTCTTGCACCGGCTCGGGTGCCGAAGCTTTCTTAACGCCTTGGCTTCGATCTGACGGATCCTTTCCCTCGTAACACTGAAATTCTGCCCCACTTCCTCGAGGGTGTGGTCCGTTCGTTCATCGATGCCGAACCTCATTTTCAGAACTTTCTCCTCTCTGGGAGTGAGGGTTTCCAGAACCTCCCTCACGTGGCCCTTCAAGCTGGCCTGGACCACGGCATCCCCGGGGGAGATCACCTTCTTGTCCTCAATAAAGTCCCCGAGATGACTGTCTTCCTCCTCTCCGATGGGTGTCTCGAGGCTGATCGGTTCCTTGGCGATCTTGAGCACTTTCCGAACCTTGTCGAGGGGAAGCTCCATCCTCTCGGCAATCTCCTCAGGCATAGGTTCCCTTCCCAGTTCCTGGACCAGTTGTCGGGAGGTCCGGATAAGCTTGTTTATGGTCTCAATCATGTGGACCGGGATGCGAATGGTCCTGGCCTGATCGGCGATGGCCCGAGTAATGGCCTGACGGATCCACCAGGTTGCATAGGTGGAAAACTTGTAGCCCCGGCGGTATTCAAACTTATCCACGGCTTTCATGAGGCCTATGTTCCCCTCCTGGATCAAATCCAGGAACTGCAGCCCCCTGTTGGTGTATTTCTTTGCGATACTTACCACCAGCCGGAGATTGGCTTCCACGAGCTCCTGCTTGGCATCCCGGGCCTTGGTCTCGGCTAGCCGGATCCTGATCCCATCCTCCATGATTTCGGCGCAGGTCATCCCGGTTTCCTTTTCAATTTCCTTTAACTTTTTTCGCGCTTCTCGAACCAGCTGTCGATAGGTTTCCAACTGGGCGATGGACATGCCGGCTCCACGGGCAGCGGCCTTGGCCTCTCCCTCCCGGGCTTTTTTGATCAGCTGATTCATCCTCCATTCGGACAACCTGGTCCGGCGATAGATATTGTCGATCCGACCCTGGTAGCGAATTATTTTTTCCCGCAGGGCGGTCACCCGGGAAGAGAACCGTGCCACCTGCCTCGTGTTGAGTCCCAGGTTCCTGATGTCCCGGGCGATGTCCCTGGACGCCCTTTGAAGTTTCCTGTGAATTTCAGGATTTTCCTTTTTAGGCGCTCCTTCAAGGTCACCGCGGAGCAAGTCTACCCGGCTGGCCCTGCGTTCGACCCGGCGAATGATTCTCAGCGCCTCCTTGAGGTTCTCCGCTTCACGTTCCTGTCCGTTATCCGCAGCGTCCTCCGGATCCACAACTTCGATGGACTCTTCGTTACCGTTATCCTCAACGCTCCCATTGACTGTCTCGCTTTCGTCGATGTTTTCCTCCTGGTCGTACAAAGTCTCGCGCAGCTTGATCTCGCCCGATTCCAGTTTTTCTCCCAGGCCGACGATTTCCCGGATACAGATGGAGTTGCATGAGACGGTCTCGAGGATCTCTATCTCACCCTGCTCGATCCTTTTGGCGATCTCCACTTCACCCTCCCGGGTGAGAAGGTTGATCTGCCCCATCTCCTTGAGGTAAAGCCGCACCGGGTCATCCGTACGGCCTGTCAGGCTGCCGGCTGCCGGGGTTTTGGGTTTAACAATTTCCGGTTCTTCCTCGGCATTGTCCCTTTCCTCATTTCCATCTTCTTTGAAATCGGTTTTGACATCTTTTACCTGGATCCTGCGATCCGCATCGACAATTTCAATGTCCATGTCGCCGAACATACCGATGACCTCGTCAAGCCTCTCCGAGGACAGGAGATCATCCGGCAGTGCGTTGTTCACTTCGTCATAGGTCAGGAATCCCTGCTTCCTGCCTTTGGTAATGAGATCCGTAAAATTTTTCTGGCCATTCGGATTTTCCTTCATTACGTGTCTTCACCTCCGGATGTTTTTCCCCCCTCAGCCCAGGACGGCAGGTGGCCTTCCGACTTTAATCGGATCAGTTCCGCCTGCAGATGCTTCCACTCCTCATTGAGCTCTCTGGTCTCTTGTTCGGTCCCTCGGCTCACCGCCTCCGCCAGGCGTTCACGTATGCGCCGGATCTTCTTTTCCAGCCTTTCCCTGGCATACAGGAGGAGCAGATCATCGAGGGCCTTTTCCGTTCCCTCTACAGGGTCTTCCAGGGCCCAACGGGAGAGTGTGTTCGTCCACCGGTCGTCAACTGTCCTTAAAAGAACAGCAAGATTAACACCGGAAAAAATTTTTTCAACCAGATCCGTGATTTCCGGATCCTCAATTTCCTGAGGACTGATCCAGCCGCTGGCTTTTGAAGCCGCATCTGGATCCCGTATCAGGATGTGGAGCAGAAGCCGTTCCTTTTTCGTTCCCCGAGGGCGGTCCTTCTCCGTCTCCCTTTCTTTCCCCGGTGCTTTCAGGCTCCCGAGTCTGGCCCTCAGGTCGTGCTGCTCGACACGGAGTTCGTCTCCAACCCATTTCAGGTATGCTCCGAGTCTTGCCCTGTCTTTAATTTTAGCCAAATATGGAATGATTGCATCAATTACTTGGAACCGGTCTCCCATTCTTTGGGAAGAATGTATCTCTCTGGCATTTTTCAAGGCGTAGATAACGATATCTTCCGATTCGGAAACCCTTTTGAGAAGGTCGGCGGCCCCCTTTTCCCTGAGATGGCTGTCCGGGTCCTCTCCCGTTTCCAGGGGGGCCACCCTGGCCTGAAGCCCCTCTTCCAGCAGGATCATTCCGCTTCTAAGGGCTGCTTTCCTGCCAGCTTCATCCGAATCGAATAGAAGCACACATCGATCGGTGATCCTCCGGATTTTCTTGGCCTGTTCTTCCGTCAAGGCGGTCCCGAGAACGCCCACAACATTCCGAACACCACCCTGGTGGAGAGAGATAACATCAAGATAACCCTCGACGAGGATCACCTCGCCCTTTTCACGCACATAAGGCGCAGCGATATCAAGGCCGAAGAGAGAATCCCCCTTTCTGTAAATGGGGGTCTCGGGGGTGTTGATATATTTGGGGACTTCATCACCGAAAACACGCCCTCCGAAACCGAGGATCCTTCCACTCAGATCTCTTATCGGGAACATGACACGGTCCCGGAATCGGTCATAGGGGGCCTTGCCGCCCTCCCCCTGGACATGAAGGCCCGACAGGACCCCGACCTTTGCCGGAAGTCCCTCTTGTTCCAGCTTTTCCCCGATGTTCCTCCATCCCGGCGGTGCATAGCCGACCCCGAAAGCTTTGCTGACATCGGCATGAATCCCACGGCCCTGGAGGTAATCCCTAGCTTTTTGACCCTCCTCCGATTTCATCAGGCATTCGGAGAAATATTCGAAGGCGATCCTGTTCGCCGTATACAGGGGATCCTTATCCCCCCTGCCCGCACCGGCGGCAGAGGATGGTTCCGGAAGATCGATGCCCGCCTTCCCGGCCAGTTTCACCAGGGCATCCGTAAAAGGGATCCCCTCAAAGAGCATGATAAACCGGATGACATCCCCCCCGGTGTCGCAGCCGAAGCAGTGGAAGATCTGGCGGGCGGGATTAACCATGAAAGATGGGGTTTTTTCCTGGTGGAAGGGACAAAGGCCCTTGAAACTCGACCCCGATCGCTTCAGGTCCAGGTACCGCCCGATGACATCGACGATATCACTGCCTTCTTTAACCTGCGCTATGGTGTCTTCGTCGTAACGCATAAAATCAGTCCAAAGCCCAAAATCCAAAGCCCAAAGTTAGGAATGGAATTTCGACAGGGTTCATGAAGTTTTCCTTTAAGTTACTTCCATAAAAGTTAAATACGATAATTTTCCCCGGTTTATTCCTGAATTTTGCTATTTAAACCTTTGCCTTTTTCCTTGGGCCCTTGGACTTTGGGCCTTGGACTATTCTTTCAGTTTAACCACCGTTACCCCTTCGCCACCCTCATTCATCGGGGCCGGCTCGCAAGAGGATACCCGTGGATCATTCCGAAGGGCTTCATTGATAGCCTTTTTCAGGGCTCCGGTCCCCCTTCCGTGGACGATCCGCAGGGTCTGAAGGGAGCCCATCAGGGAACGATCGATAAGGCGGTCAACCGAATCCAGGGCTTCCGAAATAGTCTTGCCCAGAAGGTTGATCTCCGTGCGTTCCTCGTTGGTACCATTGTAAGCTACCGGGGCCGGTTTTCGAGGTGGCCCCGGTACGGGGCCTTGTCCTGCGGCAGGCTCAAGATCCTTGATGGGGACCCTCATCCGAATCCCCCCGGAGACGATCTCAGCTTCGGATCGGTCCGCGGCCAGTGCCTCGATCCTCCCCAGGACCCCGAGAGGAATGATCCTGACATCGTCTCCAGCGTTTACGATCCCACCCTTTTTTCGAGATTTTGGGGGGGGCGGCGTTTTTCGCCTGATCTCTTCTTTTATTGCTTTAAGGCCTTTTTGAAGCGATTGGCGGGCGCTTTCCTTGTCTTTAAAAGACAGGTCCTTGATAATCTCCCGGCCCCGGTTCTCGATCTCACGAAGTGTATCACGTGCGTCCTTCCTGGCTTTTTCCCTTATGTTCCTGATCTGGTCCCGATATTTTTCCTGTCTCGACGCTTGCCGTATCCGGGCGGATTCCATTTTTTCGGCAGTCTCTTCAGCCTTTTGCCTGGTGGCCTCCCTCCGGTCGATCTCCTCTCCGAGTCGGCCAAGGAGATCCTCCACCTTCGTCCCTCCGGCCCCGATGATCTCCCGGGCCCTTTTCACAACCCTGGCGTCAAGGCCCAGGCGTTCGGCGATTTCGAGTGCATAGCTCTTCCCCGCCGCTCCCATTCTCAGCTTATAGACGGGTTCAAGCGTATCGATATCAAAAAGGGTAGACGCATTTTCGGCCGGCGGTGATCGGAAGGCGAAATCCTTGAGAAGGTTATGGTGGGTTGTTACAACGACACAGGACCTCCGGTCCTGCAGGGATTCCAGAAGGGCCATCCCGATAGCGGATCCCTCCTGGGGATCGGTTCCCGCTCCCAGCTCATCCAGCAACACAAGGGTTCTCCCGTCCGCTTCCCGGAGAAGGTCCGCAATCACCTTCATGTGGCCTGAGAAGGTACTCAGGCTCTGGGAAAGGCTTTGCTCATCCCCGATGTCAGCGAAAACACGGGTAAAGACCCTGACCCGGCTGTTATCGGCAACCGGAACCGGAATGCCCGACTGGACCATCAGGGTCAGAAGCCCCAGGGTCTTGAGAGTTACTGTTTTGCCCCCGGTGTTCGGTCCGGTGATAACCAGGGTTGTTTTCTCCCCCCCGACGCAAATATCGACGGGAACACAGTTTGTCCCGGGATCCGTCGCCAGGAGGGGATGCATAGCCTGCCTCAGGGTAGTCCTGTCATTATCCAGTTCCGGCAAAACCCATCCCATCCGAGATCCGAACCGGGCCCTTGCCAGGACGAGATCCATCGTTGCCAGGCTTTTCATGTTGGCTGTCATAGCATCGCGGTGACCGCGTGCTTCATCGCTTAGTCGGGCCAGGACTTTCCGAATTTCTTCCCGAACAAGGTTCTCGCTTTGGGCGACATCGTTATTCAGTCCGACGGCAAAGAGCGGTTCCACAAAGAGAGTCTGCCCGCTTTGGCTGCTGTCCTGGACAACACCCTCGAATTCACGATGGTACTCGGGTTTGGCGGGGACAACGTGACGCCCGTTCCTTGTGGTGACGTAAGGCTCCTGAATCACCCTGGAAACCGAACGACCCCGGATAAACCGCTCCAGTCTGCCCACCACATTCTCCCGGGCAAGACGATGCTTTTTCCGCGCGGCCGCCAATCCGCGGCTGGCTGTGTCGAGGACCTCCCCCGTATCCGAAATGGCTTTCCTGACCCCCTGTTCCCACTCTGGAAGTCCGGTCATCGAATCCGCAATGGTACTTAGCCCGGGCAGCTCCTCAACCGATTCCCGAAGGGCATTTTTCGTGCTGCGCACGGCCATCTGATTGGCAAAGAGGGAAAAGAGTCCGGCAGGTTCCAGGACAGCACCTTCCACCCGAAGGAAATCGATGGCCGGGGACACGTCGGAAACAAGGCCCAGGTCGGGAGGGGAAAGACCGACCAGCCTCAGGCCCTCGGCAGTCAGGGCACACTCATTCCGGACCTCACCATCGATAAGCCGGGGAAACTGGGAGGATACGAGCGCCTTCCCGGGCTCGGATTGGGCAAAAAGAGCCAGTTTCGCGAGCATTTCACCATATTCCAGAACTGTCAGGGTATGGGTGTCCATGCACCTTGCCGGTACAGATGGAGCAGGGAAAACCCTTTTTCCCAGTGAACAGGGAAAGAGGGCAGCTTTATTGGGTAAGAAGATCCCGGACGATCTGGTTGACAGCTTTGCCGTCGGCCCGGCCCTGAACTCTGGGCATGAGTTCTTTCATAACCTTGCCGATATCGGCCAGAGACCCTGCACCAACCTTCCCGATAACCTCCAGGGCAATCCGGCGCACCTCTTCCTGGGACATCTGCTCGGGGAGGTATTCCGCCAGGACGGCCAGTTCGGTCTCCTCTTTTTCCACGAGATCCTGACGCTCCCCGTCCCGGAACGCTTCGATACTCTCGCGGCGCCGTTTGGCCGAGGAAACAATTTCCGCGAGGATTTCTTCCTCGCTCAGGGCCTCTTTCTTTTCAATCTCACGGTTTTTTAGAGCAGCGAGAAGGAAACGAAGGACGGAAACTCTGGTTCCGTCCTTCGCTTTGAGAGATCCCTTGAGATCTTCCTGTATTTGATGGATGAGGTTCAATTTACCTGACTCGATGTCTTTTCGACATCTTTGCCATTTTTTTCTGCGCGGCGATCATCTTTCGCTTGCGCTGGATGCTCGGCTTCTCGTAGTACTCCCGCTTCCTTACTTCGGAGAGAATTCCTGACTTCTCACACTGTTTCTTGAAACGGCGAAGGGCACCCTCAAAACTCTCGTTTTCTCTGACCCTTACACCAGGCATTCACAACCCTCCTTCCCAAATGGGATTTCATGCAAAATCATGATGCAAAACTTAATTCTAACCTTTAAGGTAATTTTTTCAAGTGTTTTTAACAATCCGCCCCTCATCCTTTTCTTCTTTCCCGCTTTTCCCACGGCCTCTCAAGAGGCTCTTCCTGGGGGCGACCCTTTGCCGGGATGTTATCCCATTCGTCCCATCTGCCGCCCTCCGAGGAGGTGGAAATGAAGGTGAAACACGACCTGGCCTCCCTCAGCATTGCAGTTTGTCAGGACCCGGTACCCCTTTTCCGCAATTCCCCTTTCCCTGGCGAGCCTGGCCGCCGCGAGGAGAATAGCGCTCAGGAGAGTGCCCTGATCCTCACCGGCCTCGTCAAGGGAAGCCAGATGCCGTCGTGGAATGAGAAGGATATGGACCGGGGCCTGCGGATTGATGTCCTCAAAAGCCACGATTTGATCATCCTCATAGATCAGCTCGGCGGGGATTTCCCCGGCGGCGATTTTGCAGAAGATGCAATCGGACATGGTTAACCTCCTGTAGATTTGATCCAAGATCTAAGATCTAAAATCCAAGACTTAAGGAAGGATGTGTCCTTAGGAAACTGCTCCTGTAATGATCATCCCGTGGATCTTGGATCCTGGTCTTTGGATTTTCTTCGTCCTGCCTTTTCCTGGAAGCCCCCGATCCCGAACCTCCGCGCGAGCTCTTCCCTGACCTGCTGAGGGGTGACGCCGGAACCCGCAAGAAGGATTATGGTATGATAAACCAGATCGGCGGCCTCCCTCGCAACCGCTTCCGGTCCTTCTCCGCCGGCAGCTTCAACAAGCTCTCCTGCCTCCTCCATGACCTTGCCCCCCATGGCTGCCACACCTCCCGAAAGGAGAGAGCTGCTATAGGAACCCTCTCTGGGGTTGTTTTTCCTGTCTAGGACAACATCGTAGAGCTTGTTAATGATCCGGTCGCTTTTCTCCCCGGGGTAGACCTCCCGGGGATCAAATACCGGCATTCCTTTCACCTCCCCGTCAAGGTAGTTGAAAAAGCAGGACCGCCGGCCCGTATGGCAGGCCGCCACGACCTGTTCGACCTTGACCAAAAGACAGTCGGCATCACAGTCGTAGAGCAGTTCCCTGACCCTTTGCACGTGTCCCGAAGTTTCCCCTTTCTGCCAGAGTTTCTGGCGGGAACGGGAATAGAAGTGGGTCAGACCGGTTTCCACGGTCTTTTGAACGGCTTCCAGGTTCATCCAGGCCATCATGAGGACCTCCCCGTTTTCCTCGTCCTGCACGATGGCGGGGATCAGGCCCTTTGAATCGAATTTCAGCTTTGAGAGGTCAACAGACAACTGCCTGCTCCTTTTGTCCCTGTTGTGGTGATTAGTGATTGGTGATTGGAATAAGCGTAAAGTGAGAATATCTTGCCCGGTCCTGCCGGTCACTAATCACCAGTCAACAGTCACGGCTTTCTAGGGCCTCATCGGCACTCCTCTTTCTCTCAGGTACTCCTTCGCCTCTCCCACCGTGTGTTCCTGAAAGTGAAAGATGGATGCCGCAAGGACCGCGCTGGCGCCACCATCCATCAGTCCCTCGTAGAGATGTTGGAGGGTCCCCGCTCCCCCGGAAGCGATAACGGGGATATTGACTTTTTCCGAAATGGTTCTGGTCAGAGCGATATCGTACCCATCCTTGGTGCCGTCCCTGTCCATGCTCGTCAGGAGGATCTCACCGACGCCGTACTCCTCCATCTTCCCGGCCCATTGGACAGCATCAAGGCCGGTGGGAGTCCTGCCCCCGTGGATATAAATCTCCCAGGATGGGTTATTTTCGAAGGCGGCTGTCCGCTTGGCATCAATAGCCACCACAATACACTGTGACCCGAAGCGCATGCTCGCTTCCCGGACGAATTCGGGCCTGTCCACTGCAGCGGTGTTAATACTCACCTTGTCGGCGCCGGCTTTGAGCAGATCCCTGATATTGTCCAGGGACCTGATGCCTCCTCCCACCGTGAGGGGAATGAACACCGTTTCCGCCGTTCTCTTGACCACATCCAGAAGGATCTCTCTCCTGTCGGATGAAGCGGTGATGTCAAGGAACGTTACTTCGTCGGCGCCCTGCTCATCGTAGGCGGATGCCACCTCAACCGGGTCCCCCGCATCGACCAGGTCCACAAACTGGACCCCCTTCACCACTCGCCCTTCCGTCACATCCAAGCAGGGGATGATCCTCCGGGCCAATTCTCCCGAAGCTTTGGTCACAGTCTGTCGCCCTCCCGTTGAACCTCGGTGATAGCCCGGGCAAGATCAATGGACCCTTCATACAGGGATTTTCCCAAGATGACGCCTTTCACGCCTTTGGTTTCTAACTCCGCGACGGACTCCAGGTCGCTCTGGCTGTGCATCCCGCCGGAAAGCACCACCGGGACAGAGATTCCTTCAGCGAGCTGCGCGGTGGCCCCGAGGTTGGGTCCCGACAGGGCGCCGTCCCTTACGATGTCCGTGTATATGATATGGCTCACCCCGGCCCCTTCAAGCTCCTTGGCAAGGTCGGTTGCCTTCTTTTTTGTCACCTCGCGCCATCCCCGAACCGCTACCAGGCCTCCTTTGGCATCGATCCCTACTGCTATTCGTCCCGGGAACCGGTTACAGACGCGGCTCAGCAGCTTTTCGTCATTGCATGCGGCGGTTCCAAGGATCACCTTGGACACCCCGAGCTTCAAATAGTCTTCAACCACTCCCTCGTTGCGGATTCCCCCTCCCAGTTCGATAGGAATATCCAGCGATCGAAGGATCTGGGAAATAGCCCCGAGGTTCCGGGGTTCCCCCACAATCGCTCCGTCAAGATCCACGACATGGATCATTTTCGCGCCGAGGGACTGCCACTTGAGGGCCACTTCGGCAGGCGAGTCAGAGTACACCTTGGCGGTACCCATGTCCCCCTGGTACAGGCGGACGCACTTCCCATCCTTCAGGTCGATAGCCGGAAGCACCAGCATCTAATCCTCCCTGCTTCGGGAAACGATCTTCCCGAAATTGCGCAGGACCTCAAGACCCCATCGATCACTTTTTTCAGGGTGGAACTGTGTTGCGAAGAGGTTTCCTCTGGAGATCACGCTGCAGAACTTTATTCCGTATTCCGTTCGGCCGCCGATAACATCCGCGTCCTGGGGAACAGCATAGTAAGAGTGAACAAAGTAAAAAAAGGTGCCATCCGGGATCCCTTCCAGAAGGGGCGTAGGGCTGTCCCTGTGAACACGGTTCCACCCCATGTGGGGCACCTTGAGACCCCCTGTCGAAGGAAACCGCACCACGCGGCCCCTGATGACATCCAGGCCCTGGTGTGTACCAAACTCCTCGCTTACGGAGAGGAGCAGCTGCATGCCCAGGCAGATCCCGAGGAACGGTTTACCCTCGCGGATGGCGTTCTGAACCGGATCCACAAGCCGGGCCCTGGTCAGGTTGGACATGCAGTCCCGAAAAGCCCCGACACCCGGCAGAACAACTCCGTCCGCGTTATTTACATCTTCCGGATTGCTTGAGATCGCCGCATTAACTCCGACTTTCTCAAGACCTTTCTGGACGCTCCTGAGGTTTCCCATCCCATAGTCAACGATGACCATAGAAGGGGTATTTACTGTTTCGTTCACGTGTTTGTCTCGCCGATCTTCCCCTTCGTTGAGGGAATGCCCTCGACCCGGGGATCCACCGTGACCGCCTGATCAAGAGCCCTGGCAAACGCCTTGAAAAGGGCTTCGGCCATGTGGTGGCGGTTCCTGCCCGAGTCGATCCGGATGTGCAGATTGGCCCCGGCATTGTTGCAGAAAGCCTGGAAAAATTCGGGCAGCAGTTCCATGGCAAACCCTCCCATTTCACCTTCCAGGGTCGGCAGGGAGATCGACAGATAGGGTCTTCCGCCAAGATCAAGGGCCACGGTGGCCAGGGCCTCATCCATCGGAAGCAGGGTCCATCCGTACCTCTTGATGCCCTCACCAAACCCCAGGGCATCCCTGACGGCGAGGCCGAGACATATCCCTATGTCCTCTACAGTGTGATGGGCATCGACTTCGAGATCTCCTTTTGCGGAAACCTCCAGGTCAAAAAGGCCGTGTCTGGCAAAGAGCTCCAGCATATGGTCAAGGAACCCGACACCGGTGGAAATCTCCGACATCCCCTTTCCGTCGAGCTCCAGCCGGAGGACAACCCTGGTTTCCCTCGTCTCGCGGGTCACTTCACCGTTTCTCATGGGATCCTCCTTCATGGTTGCGGTTCTCCACCGTTCCTGATGAAAAACAGGGATGGGATTTTACCATAATGGTACCGTGCCGCAAGGAGCACCCTGACACCCCGGGCGCGTCCCCTGCTTAAGGAACAGGGGCCGCTCGGGGAGAAAAAGGGGATCAGGCTTCGTCGGGGAGCCCCTTGCCCGCCCTCAGATCCACCTGCCGGGCGTGGGCTTCGAGACCCTCCAGTCGTGCGAATCGGGCCACCTTGTCGGCTTTTTTCATAAAGGCTTCCCTGCTGTACTCGATCAGGCTGCTGCGCTTGATGAAATCGTAGACGCCGAGGGGGGAGGAAAAGCGCGCCGTTCCGCCGGTGGGAAGAACATGATTCGGGCCGGCCATGTAGTCTCCGAGGGATTCTGCGGTGTAGTGTCCCAGGAAGATGGCTCCGGCATTTTTGATGGAATCCAGGGTTTTGTCCGTATCGACGGTCATGATCTCGAGGTGCTCGATGGCGATGCGGTTGGTGACCTCTGCGCCCTGGACCATGTCCTTGACCAGGATCAGGAAACCTGATGAATCGAGTGCCTGGCTGGTGATCTCTTTCCTCGGAAGAAGAGCCAGCTGCCGCTTGACTTCGGCATCGGTCTTTTTCAGGAGCTCTTCGTCATCCGTTACAAGAACAACATAAGCGAGGGGATCGTGCTCCGCCTGGGACAGGATATCGGCAGCCACGAGTACCGGATCCGCAGTGTTGTCCGCGAGGACGAGGATCTCGCTGGGACCGGCAACCATGTCGATATCCGCATCGCCAAAAACGAGCTTCTTGGCCATGGCGACGTAAATGTTCCCCGGGCCAACGACCTTGTCCACCTTGGGGATGGTTTCGGTTCCGTAAGCAAGGGCAGCCACAGCCTGGGCGCCGCCTACCCGGAAAACCCGGTCCACTTTGGCTACCGCAGCCGTGGCGAGGACCGTCTGGTTGACCTCTCCCCCGGGAGTGGGAACTACCATGATGAGTTTTTCGACACCGGCCACCCTGGCGGGCACGGCGTTCATCAGGACGGAGCTCGGATAGGCTGCTGTCCCCCCGGGCACATAGAGGCCGGCTCTTGCGATGGGGGTTACTTTCTGTCCAAGCCTGACGCCGGGTTCAGGTTC
>CBFDCL010000065.1:0-12412 GCA_965603295.1 uncultured bacterium
TGGTGAAGGGAGGCCCAGGATCCTTGTTGACGCGGCCCAATCCCTCGGTGTCCTGCCCGTTGACGTGACCGCTTCAGGAATCGACCTCCTGGCCGCCCCGGGCCACAAAGCACTCTACGGACCCTCCGGAACAGGTTTTTTGTACATCGGGGAAGGAGTGGACCTCGTTCCCCTTCTGGAAGGGGGGACCGGAGGGCAGTCTGATTCCCGTCGTCAGCCGGATCTCCTGCCCGAGCGTTACGAGAGCGGCACTCCCAATATCCCGGGGATCGCGGCACTGGGGGAAGCGGTCGGGTTTATCTCCGGGATGGGGCTCGACCAGATCCGGGAACACGAAAACGGGCTCCTGGATATACTCCTGGAGGGGCTCTCCGGCCTGCCAGGGGTCTCTGTTTACGGTCCGGGGGACAGCAGGAAACAGCTTTGCGTGGTATCGTTTTCCGTCGAGGACATGGACCCGGCGGAAGTGGGAAGCTTCCTGGAAGATACGGCGGGGATCCGCGTGAGGGTTGGCCTTCATTGCTCGCCCTTCTCCCACCGCACCATTGGCACCTACCCGGAGGGGACGGTCAGGGTGAGCCCAGGATTTTACAACACGGAGGAGGACATTCACCGCTTTGTCGGCGGAGTGCGGGATCTGCTCGCCATGAGGCGAAGGTGACATGGAAGCGGTGGTTGTTTTCCCCACCACGCACCTGACGCTGAAAGCCGAGAAGGTTTTCGAGGAGGAGACGATCCCCTTCAGGACCATCATGAAACCACGGAGGATCTCGAGCGACTGTGGCCTTGCCATCCGCATTACGGGGGATGACGTTGGGCGCTGCCGGGAAACGGTCCTCTCGGCGGGGCTGATCCCGGCCGGGTTCTTTCGGGAAACGGACCGGGGGTGGGAATGCCTGTTCCGGTTGGAGGAAGGCGCGGATTGAAGATCTTCCGGGGGAAAAACCCTCTCACACCGCCGGATCGGGGATCGGTCCTGGCGGTGGGTAATTTCGACGGCGTCCATCTTGGGCACCAGAGGGTCTTTCGGGCCGCTGCCGCCCAGGCTGCGTCCCTGGCGACCCGGGCTGCCCTGTTGACTTTTTCGGGACACCCTGTCGAAACTCTTCGCCCGGGGCAATCCCCTTCGCCTCTCATGCTTCCGGAGGACCGATTGAAGATCGCGGAAGTTTTCGGGTTCGAGATGGCGTTCATCCTCGATTTCGATGCTGTTCTTGCCTCCATGTCCCCCGTGAGCTTCACCGACGAGATCCTCGTGAGAACCCTGGGCGCAGGTGGGATCGTGGCAGGGGTCCGGTGGAGGTTCGGGAGCGGGAGAACGGGAACCATGGAGCTTCTCGAGAAACTGGGTAGGGAACGGGGCCTGGAGACCGTAGCTGTGGACCCGGTGATAGTAGGCCGGCAGCCTGTCAGCAGCACCAGGATCCGGGAACTTCTTTCCCGGGGAGATGTCACCACGGCGAGGGATCTCCTGGGGCGGCCCCATTTTGTCAGGGGGACAGTTTCCCGGGGACGCGGTCGGGGAAAGGACCTTGGTTTTCCCACCGTCAATCTGGATACCGGTTCCGTCCTGGTCCCGGCCCATGGCACCTACGCGGGTGCATACATCGTTTCGGACCGGATCGGGCCCGCTGCCGTCAACGTCGGTGTATCCCCCACTTTTTCCAACGGTCTTCCCGGGGTGGAAGCCCACCTCATCGGATGCGAGGGGGATCTTTACGGGGAGACGGTGACGGTTGTTTTCCTTCACCGGCTTCGCCCCGAACAGGTCTTTGCTCATACGGGCGCATTGTCATGGCAGATCGCCCGGGATGTTGAGCGGGCAGGGGAGTTTTTCACCCCGGATGCTGTGAAAGGGGTACCGGGTTGAGCGGCGCATCCCGACAGGATCGTTACGGGCTTATCGGTTACCCCGTATCCCATTCCCTTTCCCCGGAGATCTTCAGGGCCGCCTTCGAAGCGGTCCGGATGGACGCGATTTATGATCTGTTTCCCGTTCATCCGGATCATCTGACCGGGGGATTGAAAGAGCTCCTCGACAAAGGGGTGCGCGGTCTTAACGTTACGGTACCCCACAAATCGGCTGTGATCCCCATGATGGCCGACCTTGACGAGTCCGCCCGGCTCACCGGCGCTGTCAACGCAATAGAGGTAACCGATGGCGGGATGGTTGGCTACAACACCGACATGGGAGGTTTTGAGGACAGTCTCATCCCTCTGGGGGTCCCCGACCTCCCCGGTGCCCGGGTGATGATCCTGGGTGCGGGGGGGGCCGCAAGGGCCGTCGTTGTTTCCCTGGCCCGATCGGGTGCCTCCGAGATCATCGTGGCCAACCGGTTCATCGAGGAGGCCAAGGGGTTGGTGACGCCCCTTTCAAAAAACTACCCCGATGTCCGCTTCAAAACCATCCCCCTGGCGGAAGGGGAGGTGGAAAAGAACGCTCCCGGAACGGTCCTCTGTGTCCAGGCCACCTCCCTCGGGCTCAACGCCGGGGATCCCCTCCCCGTAGATCCCAACGTGTTTCCACCGGGCTGTTTTCTTTACGACCTGGTCTATGGTTCCGAGAATACGCCCTGGGTCCGGGCGGCCCTCGCGTCCGGTTTCACGGCGGCCGATGGTAAAGAGATGCTCCTCCGTCAGGCGGCCCGAACCTTCGTTTTGTGGGTTGGGCGGGAGGCTCCGCTAAAAAGCATGAGAACGGCCGTAAACAGCGGGATCGGGCCGGCGGACGGGTAACGGAGGTGGGGGATACTTTGAGGAGCCCAACGGTTCGTGACAGCGATTTTCATTCCGTGAACGGAATATGCCGGACAGGGCCCGGGAGCGGATCGTGGGAACCTTCCGGTTCGGGACAACCCCTGGATCCAACAATGAACGGACTTCGGCCTGACGAAAAAATGGTGGGCCGGTGAGGATCGGGGAGGACATCCGTCTCAGGGCTGCGGTGGTTTTCCTCGCGGCTCTGGTCACCTTTGCGGGGACCCTTGGTTTCGGACTTGTCTGGGACGATCCCATCCTGATCGACCGGGTCAAGGCCGATCTCGCGGCCGGTGAGGCAGGGAAGCTCTTCACCACTGCCTTTTATGTTTCGACCCAACAGAGCGCACGGTATTTCCGCCCGGTGATGATGGGGAGCCTTCTGGGAGATGTCATCCTCGCGGGGGGTGTTCCGTGGTTTTCCCACATGGTCAACATTCTTATCCATGCTTTTAACGCGGTGCTGGTTTTTCTGCTGCTAAAGAGGATCCTGCGCCACGATACCGGAGCCTTTGCCGGTGCGCTCCTCTTCGCGATCCACCCGGTCCATGCCGGGGCTGTGGGATTCGTTTCCGGCAGGATGGATCTTCTTGCCCTGCTGTTGCTCCTGCCCCCGGCCCTTTACTGGGCCGACGGAGGGAGCGCGTGGCGGTCCGGGACCTATCGGAACGGCCTCCTGGTCCTTTTATCCTTTGTTCTGGCCTGCCTCGCGAAAGAGACGGCCTTCATGCTGCCGGTTATCCTCCTCTGCTGGCAGCTTCTGGGGAGCGAGGGGCGCGGGAAGAAAGGACTGTCTGGTCTGGTTCCGCTGGCTCTTGCGGCCGGGATGGTGGTCCTCGTAAGGGCCATGTTGTTCGCCCGGGAGGCGGGTACTGTCCGGCTGCCCGGTGTCCAGGCCGGCGCAATCCTGCCCGATATCTCCCCTGTGAAGATCCTGGAAGTTCTCCTGGTAAACATGCGCCTCGCCGTTATGCCCTTTCCCCATCGCTCCCACTGGATGGGAGGGGACCTGTTCCCGGGCTGGCCGACGGTCCTGGCAGCCCTCGGCTTCCTTCTTCTTCTCATCCTGGCTTTCCGTTACAGTGCCGGTTCCGCCGCCAGGGGATTGCTCTGGTGGGCGGTCTTTACCGTCCCCGTCCTCGGGTTCTTCAACCTGGGGCACACGGTTGCCGCGGAGCGCTACGCCTATATCCCTTCAGTGGGGGTCTGCCTCATCATCGGAGGGCTGGTGTCCTCCCTCCCGGATCCTGTTGTGAGGAGTAGATGGTACCGAGGTCTCGCGGGCATGACGGCTTTATTCCTCCTCGCCGGGACCACTGTCCATGCACGCGTTTGGCGGGGAGAAGTAACGCTTTTCCAGCACATCGTCCAAACGAACCCTTCCTACGGTGACGGGTATGTCAACCTGGGTGTCGCCCTCGCGGGGAAAGGATTTTACGCGGAGGCGTTAAAGGCTTACGACGATGCCGAGGTGATCCTCCCGAAAGGATCCATGGCAGCTTTTAACAGGGGGAACCTGCTATACCGCCTGGGAAGGTACGAAGAGGCCCTTGCGGATTTCGACGTTGTCCTGGAAAAGGATCCCGGGGACTGGGAAGCATCCCTCAACAGGGGGAACGCCCTGGCTGAACTGGGAAGGACCGAGGATGCTGCCCTGTCCTACGAAAATTCCATGGCTCATTGCGGGTCCTCCGGAAAACCCCTCGTTGGCCTGGCCCTTCTCGCAGCCCGGGCGGGCAGGTTCGAGGAGGCCGCCCGGCTTTTCGGGGAAGCAGCCTCCCGCGAGCCGACCCTCTTCGAGGCTTTCGAAGGTCTTGCGGAATCCTATCTGGCTCTCGGGATGCCCGGGCCGGCGGAAAAGGCTTTCCTGAGGGCCATCGAGGTCTCCGGGGGGGATGCCGGAGCGGCGGTTAAGCTCGGCGAACTCCTCCTGAATACGAATCGTCCCGTTCAGGCAATCCAGGCTTTTCGAACCTCCTTGGCACTGGACTCCTCCTCACTTCCCGCGTGGGTGGGTTTTATCCGGGCATCGAGGGCTGCGGGGAAGGGTTCGGAAGCCGAGAGTTACCTTCGGCACGTGGAAAGGAACGATCCCGTTCTGGCCGGGAAGATCAGGCGGGCCACGGGGACCCGGTCCCCATGATCCGTGCGGGGACTGGTAACCCCGGATTGAAGGGAGGAAGGACGTGTTGAAACGGCCCGGAGGGGATTTCCTGAAGGACCCCATCATGCACGGCGGCCGTTTCGGTGGCAAAGGCCTGCTTATTGCTCTGGCGGCTTTCCTCCTCTTCTCCGGCACTCTGGGTCACGATTTTGTCTGGGATGACGCGGGGATCGTCAACAGCACCAGGGAGCTGGTCAAAGAAAAAGGCGCGGCAAGCCTGCTGACCGCTCCGTTTGTCGCCGGGAAGGACGAATCCCCTGAAGCCTCCGGTTATTATCGCCCCGTTTCCCTCATCAGTATGTGGGTCAACGACCCGGTGGGCCGGCCTTCCCCCTTTCCCTATCACCTGGTCAACATACTGCTTCACGCTATCAACGTTTTCCTTGTATTTGTCCTTTTCAGGATGGTCCTGCCCGATGGTCCGGGAGCGCTCATCGGAAGTGCAATCTTCGCGGTTCACCCCGTCCACGCTGAATCGGTGGCTTTCATTTCCGGGCGAACGGATCTGCTTGCCGCTTTCTTCATCCTGGCCACCGTTATCCTGTGGCGGCACTCCCGCCGAACCGCCGGGTTTCCCGGTGCGACTGTCTATTCCCTCGGTCTGGCCTCTTTCCTCCTGGCCTGTCTTTCCAAGGAGATCGCTTTCATGGTCCCGGTGGTCGTGGCCGTGTGGGCAGCTGTCGATGGTCCCCGGAATGGCCCGGCCTCCCGGTGGAAAATCTCTGCGGATATGGCCTGGGTCCTGGGTTGGCTTTTCGCCCTGGGCCTGCTGGTCTGGTTCAGGGAGGCCGTCCTCGGGATCCCGATGGGTTCAGGGTGGTCCTCTCAGGCCCTTTGGGCCGATGCAAGCACAACAGGGATCGCCGGTGATGTGGCGGCAAATATCGTTGTTTATCTGTGCCTCCTGGTTTTTCCCTGGCCCCTTCAGGTTTACTATCCACCGGTTCCCCCCGAGCTGACCCTGGTGAACCTCGGGATCTCCTCGGGATTTGTGACCCTATGTCTCCTCCTTTCCGGAAAGCGGCATCACCGTGCTGGAATCCTCGCTCTTTCCTGGGTCCTCCTGTTTCTGGTTCCGGTGTCAGGTGTCGTCGGCCTGGGGCTTGCTGTCATCGCGGAGAGGTTCTGCTACCTTCCGTCCATAGGGTTGGCGCTGGCAGCCGGTTACGCCCTTGGACTGGTGTTTCAGAAAACTCCCTCTAAAAGTGTTCCCGGCGTCCTGACGGCCGGGCTCCTTCTTCTTTTCGGAACGGGAGCTGTCTTACACGCGGCCCGGTGGTCCAACGAGGTGACCTTTTTTCGTCACGCTGTCGAATCCGGACCGGTGTCTGTCCCGAACATGCATTTTAACCTGGGGAACGCCTACGTGAAGGCGGGCGACCTGCGTTCCGGGATTCGGGCTTTCGAGGAAGCCATTCGTTTAAACCCGCTTTATGTCGGTGCCATGCTCAACGAGTCCTCCACTTACATCAAGCTCGGGGAACACGAGAGAGCTCTTGAGGTCCTCTCCCGGGCAGGGGAGATCGATCCGGAGGACGGGCGGCTCTGGTCCAACAAAGGGGTGGTCCTGGAACTGCTTGGAAGGACGGATGAAGCCCTTGAGGCGTACGAAATGGCTTCGGAACTGGACCCTGACGATGCGGCGGCAAGCTTCCACAGGGGAAACCTGCTCCAGCGCCTGGGGAGGTACGAGGAGAGCGCTGCGTCCTACCGTGCGACCCTCGCCGCCGAACCGGGTCACCTGGGGGCTCTGTTAGGGCTGGGTCGATCCCGCGAGAGCGTCGGCATGTTCGAAGAGGCCCAGGGAGTGTTTCTGAGGGCGGCCGAACGACACCCCTTCGACCCCGCACCTTATATCGGCCTGGGGCGCGTTCTCCTTGAGCGGGGAAAAGCAGCCCAGGCCATTATCGTGTACCGAAAGGCCCTTAATCTCGTCGGGCCGGAAGCGGGTCTTCACCGGGGGCTTGTTCTCGCCTATTGTCAGACCAGCCGGGTGGGGGATGCCAGGAAACACATCCGGGACCTTGAGACCACCGACCCCGGCCTGAGCCGGCAGCTTGGAGATTTTGTCGAGAGCCTGGTCGGGCAGGAGATTGATAACCGTGATCCGCCCTGAAAACGTCAGGGCCCTTCCTGACAGACCTTGACAAAATCCACCGCTCCCAATAGCTTATAGCGGATATCTTAATGTGGGAGTTTTCTCCCCAGGGGGTTCGGAACCATGGCAGCAGCACGTCTGGGCGAAATGCTCGTCAAAGCCAAGATCATCACCGAGGATCAGCTCAAGCAGGCCCTTGAGGAGCAGAGCAAATCGGGGGGACGGCTCGGGTACAACCTCGCCAAGCTCAATATCCTGGAGGAAACGGAGATTGTTTCCTTTCTCAGCAAGCAGTACGGGGTTCCCTCCATCAACCTGTCGGAGTTCGAAGTTGATCACGGCATCCTGAAGCTGATCCCAGGGAAAACGGCCAAGAAGTACCAGTTGGTGCCCATCAGCAGAACGGGTGGGACCCTTACTTTGGCCATGGCCGATCCCACCAACGTGTTTGCCTTAGATGACATCAAGTTCATGACCGGTTACAACGTCGAGCCTGTGGTCGCTTCGGAGACTTCCATCGAAGACGCCATAATGAAGTACTACGAGAGCGGCGGCTTCGGTACGGGCAAAGCCGATATCGATGCCGGCGATTACAACCTCGAGGGGCTCGATGAGAGCGGGTTCGAGGGAGAGTTACAGGCGGGCACGGTCATGGACGTGGACGAGTTCGATTCCCTCGTCGCGGGGGCCGTGGACGATATTGAGGTCGTGGAGGACTCCGACGACGATATGTTGAGCGTCGAGGTGGACGCTCCCATCGTCAAGCTTGTCAACGGGATCCTTATCCGGGCCTACAAGATGAAGGTCAGCGACGTCCACATCGAACCCTACGAAAAGGTCATGCGGGTCCGGTACAGGTTGGACGGCGTCTGCAAGACCATGATGAACCTGCCACTGAAGATTCGCAACGCTGTTATCTCCCGTGTCAAGATCATGTCCAAACTGGACATCGCTGAAAGGCGCCTGCCGCAGGACGGCCGCATCAAGATGAAGCTGGGACGGCGGGCGGAGGTTGATTTCCGCGTATCGGTCCTTCCGACCCTCTTCGGGGAAAAGATCGTGCTCCGCCTCCTCGACAAATCCAATCTCCAGCTGGACATGACCAAACTGGGGTTCGAGGAGCAGGCCCTCGCCGATTTCAAGGAGGCCATCCACAAACCCTACGGGATGGCCCTCGTGACGGGGCCCACGGGAAGCGGGAAAACAACCACATTGTATTCGGCCCTCGCTGAACTCAACACGGACGATGTGAACATCATGACGGCGGAAGATCCCGTGGAGTTCAACCTGATGGGGATCAACCAGGTCCAGATGCACGACGAGATCGGGTTGAATTTTGCCGCATCCCTCAGGTCGTTTCTGCGCCAGGACCCGGACATCATCCTGGTGGGTGAGATCAGGGATTACGAGACGGCGGAGATCGGCATCAAGGCCGCTCTCACCGGGCACCTCGTCCTTTCGACGCTTCACACGAACGATGCGCCGGCCACCATCAATCGGCTCCTCAACATGGGGGTGGAGCCGTTTCTGGTCGCGTCGGCAGTCATCATGGTAGTGGCCCAGAGACTTGCCCGACGGGTTTGCGAGGGGTGTAAACAAGCGGTGGAGATCCCGGAAAAAGCCCTGATAGACATCGGTTTTACCGAGGAAGAAGCCAACCAGATAACCTGCTACAAAGGGGAAGGCTGCACCACCTGCGGCGGGACGGGTTATAAAGGAAGGGTGGCCCTGTACGAGGTCATGGTCGTGAATGATGAGGTGAAGGAGATCATACTCCAGGGCGGAACCACCTTCGAGATCAAAGAGGCTGCCCTCCAGAGCGGCATGAGGTCTTTACGCAAGAGCGGCCTGCAGAAGATCAAGGAAGGCATGACCACTATCGAGGAAATCCTTCGCGTGACGTTCGGGGATTGAGCGGCGTTTTTTAAGGCGCCCTTCCGGGGAAGGTTCCTCGCTCACATTCGGGGAGAGTG
Source organism: uncultured bacterium (assembly GCA_965603295.1). GTDB lineage: Bacteria > BMS3Abin14 > BMS3Abin14 > BMS3Abin14 > BMS3Abin14 > JAFGWO01. Next base: position 8,993 of record CBFDCL010000065.1, read on the forward strand.
TTTACCATGGATGAGCTCAAAGACACCGGGATCAAGCCTGAAGATGATTCGCAGAAAATCCCTGGAATACATCAACTCCTGAAGTTCATGGTGGAAAACACTGCCAGCGACCTTCACATCACCCCTGGGACCCCACCGCAATTGAGAATCGACGGAGCCCTCCGCCCCCTCAATCTCCCCACGATGACGCCTCCCGAGACGAAGAAGATAGCCTACAGCCTCCTCACCGATGCCCAGAAGCATATCTTCGAGGAGGAAAAAGAGCTTGATTTCTCCTTCGGTGTCAAAGGGCTCTCCCGCTTCCGGGCCAACGTTTTCCAGACCAGGGGTTCGGTGGGCATTGCCATCCGGACCATCCCCTTCGAGATCCTCTCCTTTGAGCAGCTGGGACTCCCCAAAGTGGTGGAGGACCTTAACAAAAGGCCCAAGGGGCTCGTTCTTGTGACGGGGCCGACAGGGAGCGGGAAATCCACCACCCTCGCGGGCATGATCGACCGGATCAACAACACAAGGCACGAACACATTATTACTATCGAGGATCCCATTGAGTTCCTGCACCCACACAAGAGCTGCGTTGTCAACCAGCGGGAGGTGGGCGCTGACACCTCCACGTTCAAAAGGGCCCTCAAATCCATCCTTCGGCAGGATCCCGATATCGTTCTCATCGGCGAAATGCGCGATCTCGAGACAATCGAGGCTGCGCTGACGGTGGCTGAAACGGGACATCTTGTTTTCGGAACGCTGCACACGAACAACTGCGTTCAGACCATCAACAGGATCCTCGATGTTTTCCCCCCCTATCAGCAGCCGCAGGTCCGCGCCCAGCTGTCCTTCGTGCTGGAGGGGGTGCTGTCCCAGACCCTGATCCCCAAAAAAGGCGGGGGGCGGGTCCTGGCTCTCGAGATCATGATCCCCAATGCGGCTATCAGAAACCTCATCCGGGAGGACAAGGTCCACCAGATTTACTCCCAGATGCAGGTTGGGCAGACCAAGTTCGGCATGCAGACGATGAACCAGTCTCTGCTGGACCTCTACCTCAAGGGGTCCATCACAATCGAAGAAGTCCTGGGGAGGACCACCAACCCGGAAGAAATGAAGCAGATGCTGGTCCAGACCGGTGTGAACTTAGGCTGACGGCGGACAAAACGTCCGCGGGTCCCGGAATATCCGGGAAGGATCGGAAGGCAAAACGGGGAGGGAACCCATGCCTGAATTCAATTGGGAAGCCAGTACTACTGCCGGGGAAGTCAGGAAAGGCACCTTTGAGGCGGCCAGTCCCGACGCCGTTTACGCGGCCCTCCGGAGGCAGGGCCTCAATCCGACGAAGGTCAAGGCCAAACCCAAGGAGCTCAAGATCAGCATCCCGGGGTTTTCTGAGAAGATCAAGGACCGGGATATCGTTATCTTTACCCGGCAATTTGCCACCATGATCGATGCGGGGCTTCCCCTGGTTCAGTGCCTCGAGATCCTGGCTTCGCAGGCCGACAACAAGACCCTTGGAAAAACCCTCGACACCGTCCAGAACGACGTGGAGGGCGGGGCCGCTTATGCAGAGGCGCTGGGCAGGCACCCGAAGGTCTTCGACGAGCTTTACGTCAACATGGTCGCCGCCGGCGAGATTGGCGGTATCCTCGACACCATCCTGGCACGGCTTTCGGCCTATATGGAGAAAGCCATGGCGCTGAAGAGAAAGGTCAAGGCTGCCATGGTTTACCCCGCCACCATCCTTGCGGTGGCCGTTGGGGTCGTGGCGATGCTTATGGTGTTCGTTATCCCCAAATTCGCCGATATGTTCACCGGCATGGGAGGGGAGCTGCCGGCCCTCACCCAGATGGTCATCTCCATAAGCGATTTTGCCTCCAGTTACAAGATGATTATCCTGGTTGGGGTGATCATTGGTTTATTTATCCTTCTCCAGCGTTATTACGCTACCGAGGGAGGCCGCAGGCGGATGGACGGTCTTTTCCTCCGTGCGCCGATCTTAGGACCCCTTATCCGTAAAGTGGCTGTAGCCAAATTCACACGCACCCTCGGGACTATGCTCTCCTCCGGGGTTCCCCTGCTCGACGCCCTTGATATCTGCGCCAAAACGGCGGGCAACAAGGTGGTGGAGGATGCCGTTTTCATGACCCGGGACAGTATCAGCGAGGGGAAAACCATCGCCGATCCCCTCGAGGAAACCGGTGTCTTTCCCCCCATGGTTGTCCAGATGATCAGCGTCGGGGAAGCAACGGGGGCCCTGGACGCCATGCTCAGCAAGATCGCGGACTTTTACGACGAAGAGGTTGATACGGCGGTGGATGCCCTTACTTCCCTCATGGAACCCGTGATGATGGTCTTCCTCGGAGGGGCCATCGGGTTCGTGGTCATCGCCATGTACCTGCCGATCTTCAAGATGGCAACCCTCGGGTAACCCTTGTTCATGTCCCCGAGCGAGGAACTCCCCCGCCCCGGGCAAACGCAGGAACTGCGCCTGCTCCTGAAGATCCTCATGATCTTCAGGGTCGCCACGGTCACGGTCCTCCTTGGCGCTGCCGTACTGATCCAGCTCAAGGGGAGTCAGGTCCTTTTCTTTGCGCCCCTCTTCACTATCTATCTGCTTGTCATATCGGTCTACCTCCTGACAATCCTGTTCGCCGCACTGTTTAACCAGGTGGAGGATCTTTCCCGGTTTGCCGGGTACCAGGTCGGGGCGGATCTTCTCCTTTACACGCTGATCGTCTTTTTCACGGGCGGCCACAGCAGCCCCTTCCCCTTTCTGTACCTTTTTTCCATTCTCTGGGCGGCTCTCGCCCTCGGGGGAGGCGGATACTGGACGGCATCGGTATCATCCATCCTTTACGGACTGGTGGTAGACCTTCAGTACTACAATGTCCTCATGCCTCCCCGCGCCGGGGAACTGTCGGAGATCTTACTGGCCAATCCGTGGGACATCATGGGGCGGGTTTTCCTGCACATCACCGCGTTTTTCGCGGTGGCGTTTCTCGGACACCAGATAAGTCAGAGATACCGGTCGACCAGCGAGGAACTCACCGAACGCACGGAGGACCTGGAAAAACTCAAAACCTTGAGCGATGTGGTCTTCGAGAGCATCACCAGTGGTATCGCGGTGCTGGATGACTCCGGGGAGGTTCGGTCCCTGAACACGGCCGGAGCCCGGATGCTCGCCCTTGAAAAGCCGCCGGACCATGGCCGACATGCCTCCGATGTGTTCGCGGGAATCCCCATCGGGACCCTTCTGAAGAAAGCCCCCGAGGGAGGCCTCAACAGGTGGGAGGGCAACTACCCGGACAAACAGGGGAAAGACCGGAGCCTCGGACTCTCCATCTCCCCCCTCAAGAAACCCGAAAAAGGCTATGTGGTCATTTTCCAGGATCTGACCGATTTACGGGACATGGAAACAAGGCTGAGGACGTCCGA
>CBFDCL010000066.1:0-12139 GCA_965603295.1 uncultured bacterium
AATGCGTCGCCAGAAAAAAAATACAATACCCACGAGGGAGAGGATCGCCATCACATCCATAAGAAAACTCTCAGCGAGGTACACTCTTCCCCGAAACAACGGGACACTGAAGTGTTCTTCGATGGCAATCGTCAAGGTTCCCATCGAAAAGATTACGGCGCCTGCTATTACCGACAAATGCGCCCAACCCGGCGTTCGGTCCCTGAGAACAGCATTTTGACCAAAAAAACTTTTCAGCAGACGCCGAAGACGAAGGCTGGTTTGACCCATCCCGTCTCGAAAACGTCCTCTGCCTAACCTCCACAGACCGAAACGTGATCGCAGACCATAAAGGAATATTGAAAACGCAACACCGGCTGCCAGATACATGATCCAGTATTGATCACTGTAAACACCCAGTGCCCGGTGATAAGAATCTGATTGGGGAGATATCATTCTGAAAAAAAGATCAGGAATGGCCTTGTTTGATTTTTTCAACCAGCATCGGAACGATTTCAAAAAGATCGCCAACGATTCCATAGTCGCACATTTCAAATATCGCGGCTTCGGGATCGCGGTTTATCGCAACCACGACTTTCGACTCCATCATTCCAGCCAGGTGTTGAACGGCCCCCGAAATGCCGCATGCAACATAGAGTTCGGGGTTCACCGTTTTTCCCGTCTGTCCCACCTGGTGCGACTGGGAAATCCAGTCGGAATCCACAGCGGCACGGCTGGCCCCGAGAGCCGCACCGAGTTCACTGCAAAGCGGCTCCAGGACTTCCCAGCGTTCCGGTCCACCCATACCTCTCCCGCCGGCCACAATGACGTCTGCTTCCGTCAGGGAGGCCTCTTCCCCGGGAGTCTTCAACGCTTCCAGGAAACGAACCCCGTCATCACCGGCTTCGGCGGTCATGCATTTGACATCCGGAAGATCCCCGCCGTGAGAGTTTACGGGGAAAAGGTTGGGACGGCAGGAAAGGAGGACGGGGCGTCCCGTAACCCTTATTCGGGCATGGACTTTTCCCCCGTAAAGGGCCTTAACGGCAATGGGATCTTCTTCCCAGGCGACCTCAATGCAATCCTGGATCAGTTCGGCATCCAGGCGCGCTGAAAGAGAGGCGAAAAACTCTTTTCCAAAAGTCGTAGCCGATCCCAGGATTAATTCATGACCCATATCTTTAACGAGAGTTTCAACGATACCCGCAAGCTGCCCCTCCGACGAACGGTTCAGTTCAGGTTGGTCGAAGAGGAACACTCTTCCTATTCCGCTGCCAGCCAGCCGGTCAAGAGAAGCATCGAATCCAGATCCCATGTACACGGCATCCAGGTCTGTTCCTGCTGTGGCAGCCAGTTTTGCGGCGGCGCCGGCAGCCTCAAGACAGCTTTTTCTCACTTGATCACCCTGTTGTAAAACGATCAGAAATGACATGGGGTTCTCCTATCAGGAAAGGTGACCATCTTCCTTGAATATGGAGACAAGAGTCCCAACCTGGGCCTGGAGATCTCCTTCGAGGACTTTCTTTTTTCTGGAGGGGTTGAAAACGGTCATGGATTCGACGCTCAGGCCCGGACGGACCAGGTCCTGATCAATACCCAGTTCCTCGAGAGTTACGACGTCGATTTCCTTTCTTCTGGCTTTAAGCACATCAGGGACCGTCGGGTAACGGGGTGTGTTGATCCCCTTTTGAACGGTAATTAACGCGGGGTAGGAAAGTTCGCACACCCAGCGCTCCTCCTCAAGATCGCGGGTGACCTGTATGCTACCCTCCCCGGCCATCGTTTCCACAACAGAGGAGGCATGTCCGATGCCCAGCAGTTCGGCAATCCTTGCCGGAACCTGAAACCCCGGATCGTCTATCCCTTTAAGTCCGGCAAGGACAAGATCAGGTTTCCATGTTTTTAAAATTGCGGCTAATGCGATGGAAACTCCCCTGGGGGTCATGTCGGTGAGGGGGTTCCGGACAAGGGTTGCATTATCCGCACCGGCCGCCAGGGCGGCACGGAGGGTTTCGAGGGACTCATCTCCTCCCAACGAAAGGGCTTTCACTTCTCCCCCGCCCTTTTCCCGGATGCGTACCGCCTCCTCGAGTGCATACTCATCGAAGACGTTCATGACGGTATTTTTCCCGGAAATGATTGCAGAGGATCCGTCGGCATCCACATCGACCACCGATGCAGTATCAGGCACAGCTTTAATGAGGACGGTCATTTTCATCTGTGGTTCTCCTTGGAAGAAAACAGATCACTCCCTGGTGAATCTTTCATGATCTACCGGGAACTTTCCCAATGGGTTTTCCACCCCTCAGGGACAGGAAACGCCACACTTTCATCTGTTCTCTCTCCTTGAACTTCAGGATCCTGTGCATCCAAAGGGCAGGAAGGTAATCGGACCAGTAGTAACCGTAGGCCCTCCGGAACCCTCTGTCCTTGAGAACATAGAGAAAACCTTTCATGAAAGGACCTGCGAGGTTACTCCCTCTCTCTTTCGGTTCAATAAACATATCAAAAGCGTAAACCTCCCCTGGACGATTCTCGATGCCGAGCCAGCCCAGATCAGCGTGCGAGGCTTTCTCGTCCCGATCCGCGGGGCAGTCACACCAGATGTCTCCCACTACCAGTTGGTCCTTCAGGAGTACGAAACAGCTTAGTCCTTTTCTCATTTTTACTTTTGCCTTCAGATGCCGGCTTTTAACTGGAAAAACGAGGTTGCCACTTTCCGCCAGTTCTTCTGTGAGCTGGACGATCTGGAAAGGTTTATCCAATGCAGGCTTTTCCAGTTCGGGAAGGATTTCCAGATCCATTTCACAGGGTGTTAGAACCCTGTTGAAATAGAAACGTTTTTCAAGGAGGTTCTTCCATCCTCCGTCCTTGAAAGCGTCCACGACTTCCTGGATCCGCAGGAGAATCCGGTCGATCACCTTGTTCCTCCCATCTGTAAGAAATACTGAAAATTCATACTGGAATTTATTCTTGAGAAAATACTCTGATTCCGGAGTTTGGTTGAGAGAGGATATCCATTCCTTAAATCAAAATTCTTTAAAGGAATGGGAAGATTGTATGGGATTTTCTGGATAATGGACGGGTTCTTAAGATCTGACCATGTGCGGTTAATCCTTCGGACCGTATTCGACGACCAGGGTTTCCCCTGCCTTGATCTCATCCCCAACCTCGACCAGGATCTTGAGCCCTTCGGTCTGGGGAATGATAAGGTCCACCTGGGATCCGAAACGGATCATGCCCATCCTGTCTCCTATTCTGCAGGCTTCCCCTTCCTGGAAATAGGAGGTGATCCTTCTGACAAGGCGCGAGGCGATCTGGACAACCCCAACTGTGATTTGTTCCCCCTCAATGAGGGTGTAAACCCTTTCATTCTCAAGGACGGAACTGATATGTTTCAGGGAATGAAATTCTCCCGGGATCTTTCTAATAGTTCTGACAATCCCCGAAAGCGGCATCCTGTTCACATGAACGTTGAGAAAAGTCATGGCTATCCCTATCTGAACGCCCTTGTCCATAAACCGATTTCCCTGGATGAAATCATCAAGACTGATAACCTTGCCTTTTTTCAGGGAAAAAGGAAATTCGCCGTCCTTGATAGTCTTTACATAGATCACTTTTCCATCCGCGGGAGAGACCATCAATCCGTCGCTCTCCGGGGGGCAACGCTCAGGATCCCGGTGAAACCGGTACAACAGAAAACCCATAGTAATAAATACGGAAAGGGAAACTGCTGTGAAAAGCGCCCAGAAGGGCCGCGTTGCGGGAACAGTTGTTGAAATGAAGAAAAAGGCTGCACAACTGACCCCTCCCATTGTCATCAACCACGGGATGGAGCTCGTTTTCCTGATCTCCCACTTGACACTTATCGGGAACATGAAAACCATTGGAAGAACAAGGGCCAAAAAGAAATATTCTGTCGCCATTATTTTTCCCCTTTTCCTAAAATCCTCTTTTCCACCAGAGGTATGGAATCAAGACAAACTCCATGAAAAACGGAACAGGATCCGAAACCGAAAACACTGCAAAATGTTTCTTCCCTTTCATGGAAAGAACATAGTCCCTGAGGGCCATCCTTCCTGAGACAACCTCCCGGAAAACAGTAGGAATATCAGTGATCAGGCGGACCCATTTGGTCCCCTCTTTCCCTTCGACCGGGGGTATGGGTTTGTGTGTCATCAACTGGAAGAGCATATAGGGGAGATTTATCCCGGAGGCCTTTAACAAAGTGTGCCACCCCCACGGGCGGCCGTTGATCTCAAGAAGCTTGTACAGACCGTCCTTGTCATCCCGCATGAACTCAACTTCCGCGATTCCGAAATAGCCGATTTCTTTTAAAAGATTTACCGCCATATCTTCAAGATAAGGATCCTTCAGAGAAACTGCGAAAGTCGTCGCTTTACCGAAATCCATCGGGTGCTGGCGAAGCCTCGCCGCGGCGAGGCCGGCAACAGATTTTTCACCATCAAAGAGGGTACCGTATGAAAACAGGTTTTCGGTTCCCCCCTCGATAAATTCCTGGACGATGATCTCGGAGGGTAACAGGATCTTGACCATTTTTCCGTACTCATCTTTCAACTGGGATTCATTCATCACCAGGACGGCTTTCTTTTTAGTCCTGGGATAATACTTTTCCTTGTTCACGGGCTTGAGTACAAGAGGATAACGGGGGCTGCTGTCGAGCAGTCCCTGGATGCTTTTTGCCGGATACTCTCTGGGTGTGGGGATCCCGACCTGCCGGGCAAATCGGGTGAGGTTGTTCTTTACGTAGAACTTCTCAACAACATCCCAGCCGGGGACCGGAACCCGGTACATGGTGCCCAAGGTCTTCCGATGTTTCGCAAGAAGCTTAACCGTTTCATCATTATTTGGATAAAGTACCCATCCCTCAAGTCCTTCTTTCCGGCCTGTATCCAGGAGAAATTGGGGTAGTACAGCCTCCGATATAAAGTCAGGCTTGAAGATCTTCCGGGAAACGTAACGCGAATACCGGGCAATCCCCCACTCGCTGTCGATGAGAAACACGGGTATTCCCTGTTCACCCAGGCTTCGGACAACGCCCAATCCCTGAAAATCGCCACCAAGGACAACTGCTCCTACATTGGTGGACCAGTTCTCGGGGTTATTTTCTCTTCTAATCGTCACACCTTAGATCCTTTATGTGGATTCTCTTGAATTTTCCCCACCGGACTTATGGAGGCCCCTGACATAGGATGAGAGATCACGGGGAAGAGCATGCCAGTAACGGCCTTCAAAATTCTTCTTAATGCCAACGAGGAATTCTCGATAAACATCCGCCTGATATTCCTCGGGGCCACACGAACCCGATTCAAAATTCATGTAATCCGGATGGGTATTAAGCAGTACCATTCCACCTTTTTCGGCGATCCACTCAAGCTTCCTTTCCCATATCCGGCTCGATTTTTCCTTCATCAGCACAAAGAGCGTGAAATCCTGTGGAAGAGTATAGGGCAGCTCAACGATATCCGTGTTTTCACCATGAGGAATCATAAAGGGGAAAATGGTGCCCACACCTTCGGGGCACGGTTCAAAGGGATCTGTATCGAAGGTTGAACAATCGTACTCGATATTCAGATGGTGGATCCATTCCAGATTCATGATCATTGATGGAGCCCGGAAACCAGCAACTCCCCATTCTTTGATAAAATCATTAATGATCCTGCTTCGCTCCTGAAAGATGCCTAAGGAATCAATTTTTTTCCCGTCATGGTAAACCCCATGGTTCCCGATCTCGAAACCATTGTCCCTGAGGTTTTCCAGCAGTATTTTCGAGATCTGATATCGCCTGCATACGAAATTAAAGGAGGAGCAAAAACCCAGTTCTTTTTCCATCTCAGCCAACTTCAAGGCTCTGTCGTGCCCCCTTTGCGTATCAACGTCGTGGGTCAGAACCAGAGCAAACTGCTTTCCTTTGGGCCACCCTTTCCAACCTTGAGGCATCTCTCCAGCTGTCTCGTCAATTGGCCACACATTTTGGACTTTTTTCAATTTACGGATCACGAAAACGCGACGCAGAAAAAGTTGCACCTTTCTGGGAATGAAAGGTTTCAAGGCATAATAGGCACGGCGGGGGATCATATTTTTCCCTGCTTGAATCTGAAGATTTTGGGAATTTTTGGCAAGATGTTAAAGAAAACGGGATATCGACATTGTTTTTTCCTGAAAACCTACCCCAGGCGACCTACAGAAAAACCTGTCTGACAATGTTGCTCAGCGTACTGCGGACAAGAGAAAGGCTTCTTCTGGCAGGCTGCAAGGCTGCCTTGCCATCACCAAGACCGATTAGCTGGCCAACAATTGCGGGAATGGTCATCATGAAGATAAGGAAATCCATGGTCAGGCTGTGCCTTCGTGAATAACGGGCATCCAGACGCATCATCTGGTTGAAAGTTAACCGATTCTTTCCTGAAACCTGCCACAGGCCGGTCATACCCGGCAGCGTATGCATCCGCTGGCGCTGCCAGGCAGTGAACTCTTCAACTTCATAAGAAAGAAGGGGACGGGGTCCGACAAGGCTCATTTCGCCCCTAAGGACATTGAGCAGTTGAGGAAACTCATCCAGGCAGCTTTTTCGAATCAGCTTTGCCAGAGGAATCAGGCGGCCATCCTCTTTATCATCCAGTTTAGTCAGCACCTTGTTGCGACCGATAAGTTCCTTTAAATGGCTCTTGTGGACGTTACAGTCGGCATCAGTCCTCATGGTGCGGAATTTATATATCGTGAAAGGACGACCAAGGTAGCCGATACGTTCCTGCTGGTACAGGGCGGGTCCCCTCGAGACCATTTTGATGTAGACAGTGATTATCAGGAAGAGGGGGGAGAACAGGATGAGGGCGGTCAGGCTGCCGATAATATCCACGGTCCGCTTCCACACCGAAAATGCTTTCGGATCCAGGACGATCTCCATTTCCTGGGTAACGGCGGCCCTGGGCATTGGGGTCGATTCTTCCTGGGCGTCCCTTTCCCCTGGGCGGGCATTTTCACTGAAGTTATTATCCTGCTTGGAATCGAATCCTGGTCCAGGACCTCTGGAAGACCTGTCCTGGTCGGACCTGGAATCCCCATCCTTACCGGGAGTCGTGAGGTCCGGATATGAATAGATCTGGTGCGTAAGATCATCACATACCACTTTGGCAAAAATCCTGGCACCCTCACGGGTGGTTTCCGGCAGGAAAACACCCAGACTGGTTGAACTGAGCCATCCGGCTTCATCGGTAGTGCGAATCCTTTTAAGAATCTTTTTGATCATCCCTTTCGCAGCTTTGTTCTCTGTTTCGTTCCGCAAGTCGATCTGGATCAGAGAGAACTGATGGGAATTCCGGTCACACCGAGCGCATTCGTGCAGGACCAGGGTCCGGAATTGCTCCTCCGAAAGGAGCACCCGGATCCGGCGGCCGTTCTGTGTTTCAGAGCGACTGATGTCTTGGAAGATCCTGAGCAATTGTCTTTCCCTCGATCCTGAAAAGTGTGGGTTTTGGAAAACCGATCCGCTCTTTTGTATTTCAGATTCTGTGCCAAGTTTGGAGAATCTTTATTTATCAATGTGTTACACCAAAACAATTCTGTTTTTGATTCCTGGCACCGCCTTGCATGGGAAAAAAACTTCCCATCAAAAACCCCTCTTCTCTTATATGTGTAAAAGATTTCCCAAAAAGTTGGGGATAACGGCTATCGAGTGGAATGTTCAGGAGGATTTGGTCCGGGTACAGCTCCGCCATACCGTGCCCGGGACCGGCATGAAACAAACGTATGTCGGGTCCACATCAAAGCGGTTGAACCTGATAATTATCGACTTCAATGGTTGCCTGATAGAGGAGATCCATGAGGACCTGAACACGGCCCCTGGCCGTTTCACACCTCGAGATCGTCCCCACCATGTCACGCAACGGTTCGGACAAAAACCGCACTTTCTGCCCCGGTACCAGATCCGGGGAGGTATCGATGACCCCTTCCGCATCCATGTTTTCGAGAAAGAACCGGACAATATTCTCATCCAGTATCGGGGGATCGTTTATTCCGAAACGCACAAGGTTGTTAACACCTTTGGCCCACCGGACCTGACCGTAGTCGTCAGGGAAAGCGAACCGCACGAAAACGTAACCCGGAAAAAGGGGAACAATCTCCTGCCGGCGACGCCGGAACCGGAATTCCCTGGTCATGGGGCACAGGGTTTCGATCCCTTTTCGTTCTATCTCTCTCTGGCAAAGTTTTTCTTCCCTCGCTTTGGCCTTCAGGACATACCATCGGCGATCCGATGGAAGACTACAGGCCTCACTCCCGGCCATTTCGGGATTCCGGGGCCGCAGGTTATTGAATTCGGAAGACATCACGTCCTTCATCGCTGATCCTCCGGTTCAGGAACTCTTCCCGTAATAGCCGTAGGCCCCGTACTTCTGACCCGGCGGCGTTTTTACCGCATTGAGAATGACTCCCAAGATTTTCGCCCCCTCGAGGGCTTCCTTCGCCTGCTCCAGGTCGTCCTGACCATCCCGGCCTGCCCTGAGGACAAGTAAAACTCCGTCGCATTGCTGGGCGATGACAGCCGTCTCCGGCATGGGAAAGGCGGGCGGGGAATCGATGATGATAAAGCGAAACCTCTCCTTCAGGTCTTTTATTAGATGGTTCAGCTTCTTTCCCCGCAGGTCGTCTATGAACGCATCGGTAAAATTTCCGCTGGGGAAATAAACCATATCGAAAAAACCAGTATCGAGCAGTACCTTGTCGGTTTCTTCTGTCCGGGTGATCACGTCCACCAGACCGGGAAAGCTGTCATTTTTGATCCCAAGGTATTTCCGGCTTGTACCTCGTCGAGTGTCCGCGTCCAGGAAGAGGGTTTTTCCGCCGTACGACCTGGCGAAGACCATGGCAAGGTTAACCGCGCACGTGGTTTTCCCCACTCCCAGGCTGGATCCGGTAATGAGGATCGCTTTCCCTTTGCTCCTTTCGGTCGTTTTCAACTCCTGTTCGAGACGGTGCTTTAAAAACCGGAAATATTCGCTTTCGATGGAGCGGGGCTGGTGGAATACAACCAACCGTTCATCCAGGTTGCCCAGTCTGGTGCTGGTTACGGGGCTATCTGAAGAGTTTTCATTCTCAGCATCGGTTTCGAAATTCCGCAGCAGAATTTCAGTAACGGTTTTTTCGAAATCGTTTTCGGACATCACATCATTCCTTTCAAGTTTGCCTTAATGGTGGAGATGAACTCTCCCACGTCCATCACAAAGTGATCAAACAGCATCAGGAAGAAAATCATGCCCAGAACCGTAACTCCCGCGGCGATGAGGACCTGTTTCCCCCATTTCTGCCGGTCCCCGGAGGACGAAATGAAGGGAATCCCTATCATGATGGCGAATTCGTTGTTCTTTTTGATCTGTTTGAGGGAATAAAAAACCGGGAACAGGATCTCCAGCAGAAAGGCCAACCCCACCCCTGAACCAAGACCGCCCATAAAACCCAGGACGATGATCTTCATTCTGTCGGGAAGATAGGGCTTCTCCGGGAAGTTTGCGGGATCGAGGATCTGGAAGTTCTCCCCCTGCTGACGGCTTTCCAGGTTTTCCGACAATGTAGCTTCCAACATCTTGTTGAGCAGGTCATCATAGCTTTCCTTGGTGTTCTCGTAATCCCTGGTGAGTTGGAGAAGGCGCTGCTCCCGGGTCGGTGCTACTTCAACACGTTCCTGATACTGTTTAATGCGCCTTCTGAGCTCCTTTTCTTCCTGCTTGAGGGACGAAACGCGTGGTTTGAATTCGTTATACTGCCGCCTTAAGTTGGTCATTTCCATGGAGACGGCGGGAAGCGTTGCAACAACAGCCGATGAGCCACCCTCTCCCCGGGAGGAGGCCAGGTTTTCCGTTACAGTCCGGAGCCGTCCATCAAGGCGGGCCAGCTCTTTCCTGGCAGCGATGAGATCCGGGTGCTTGTCGGTGTACTGAGCCTCCAGACTTACAACCAGTTGCCGCTGGTCGTTTCGTTGGGTAAGAAGCTGATTTAATGTGGTGTCAGTCACGGTTTCCAGTTCGTTTTCTGCCATGATGGTGTTGGCCACCGTCATCTCGCCTTCCAGCCGGCTGATCTCCCGCTCGATAAGCATGAGGCGGTCCTCGGTCTCCCGCTGGGATTCGAGATTGCCTGAAAGCCGTGTGTTCAGGTTGTCAAGCATTCTTAAATTGGCTTCGAGCTGGTCTGGAAGTTCTCCCATGTAGGCGCTTTTGTATTCCTGGATAGCGTTTTCCTGCTGCTCGAGGATCTCTTTGAGCTTCTGGAGCTCCTCCTCGATGAAAAGGGTCGTCCCATGGGCCTGTTGCTCACGGATGTGGAGGCTTTCCTCGATGAAAAGGGAAACGAGCCTTGAAACCGCCAGCATGGCTTTGTTGGGTTCCCCGTGGATGAAACTCACCTGGAAGAAATCTGCCGACGGCCTTCGGGGAGGAACCTCGATCGAAAGATTTTGCCGCATGCGGGCTACAAGAACTTCCGAGGGTACATTCCCAGCCACCATCTCCGGGTAAAGGTCCAGTTCATCAATGACCTTCATGAGCTTTGTACGGCTGCTCATCTGCTGCGTGACCGTCCGCAGCCGGGCCTCTAAATCCGAAGTTACGGTGGATCTCACGTATTCGGTGGGCACCTTTTGGGGCTCAATCAGGATAGAAGCGGTGCTCTGGTAGAGGTTCGGGAGATAGAGCCCCCAAAGGGTCACAGCAACGAAGATGACCAGGAAGGGGGCAAGGATAGCCCATTTTCGTCTCCAGGCGATCTCAATAAAACGTTGGATGTCGTTTCCCGATTCTTCTGTCATGATTTAAACTGTTCCTTTTCAGCGAAGGATGCTTGAGGCAAGCAGTTCCAACCTTTTCTCGTCAAGATCCCCGTCTGGCAGTGTGCTCTCCCTGTTCTCAAAGACGGCCCCCCACTCCAGAAACCAAGTAGTGGAGGGGGTCCATCTCGCGTCTACACGCAGGATAACCGTTTCCTCCAACCTGTCCTCGATAGTCTCTCCAAAGCTCTCATCACGGTGAAATTCCACGCTTGGACGGATCCACAGCACCCTCGAGGCATCCCAGGTCACCCCCGCAACGAAAAAACCTGCGCTGGTCCATTCCGCCTGAAAGTCCTGCGGGTCCTGAATGTGGGTGGAGATTTCCAGGGAAGTGTCCGCCGTAACAACACGTGACAGCGGCCCGGTGACGATGAACTCCCCCCTCGGTCTCAGGAGCCCGTTCTGGGAAGGAGTCTTCACGGCGTCGATCCCCAGGGCTCCTTCGTATGACCAGCCGGAAGCCACCTGTAGAATGTGCCGGACATCAAAACCGAGCCTCTCGGAGCTGTTCTCGGTACCGTCGGCCTCTTCAATGGTGATCTTCTCCCAGCTCAGATCGTAACCCCGCGTCAGGGCAGCCTGGACCCTGACATCCAGGTTCACGGCCCCGGAATACGTTTGCCAAGAGTCCATCAGCACCTCATCCTGTCCATCGGCAAATTCACCTTCCAGGGAAAGGGTTCCAACCCGGCTTACCGCTTTCGACCACTGGAGATTCGCGGACATCTCTTCCTCATCCTGTCCCTCGCTTTTCTCTTTTCTTTCGGTTAACTCCACCTGCCATAGGGAAATATCCGGCTTTTCGTCCCCCACCAAGAAACCCACCTCAGACACCTTTACCAGCCTCCGGCCCTGATCCAGATCATCAACGTCCGGATCCCCGATATCGCGGGAGTTCCTGATTGTGCCCTCCACGCGTCCTGTCCCGGACCATAGATAACGGGCGTTGAAATCGAGGCTAAAGATCTCATCAGAACTGTGGCGGGTCTGACTGTCGATGGTCTCCCAACCCCCTTCCAGGCTGAGGCTGAAGGAACTTCGTCCCTGCTCCTCCAGGAGCTGAACACCAACCCCCTGGGTCAACAGGGAACCATTTTCCTGGAGATCGGGACCGTTGCGGTAAATGTTGTTGCTTCCTATGACCTCGGCGCGAGCGGTGCCGTCCACATCCCACGCGCTGGAATCCGATGGTGCCCCCACCAGAATCAACAGAGCCAGGAATAAAACTCCTCCAATACCTGTCGTCCCTTCGAAAAATCTCTTGATCATGGCACCACCAATGTATCCCCCCGCTGAAGCACCATGTTGAACTCTCCA
>CBFDCL010000067.1:0-12055 GCA_965603295.1 uncultured bacterium
TACCACCCCTTCCGATCTCTCCCAGGACGCGGTATTTTCCGAGCTTTTTTTCCAGAGAGCGGCTGGGGCTCAGCCGTTAGGGTGGGTCAGGAGGGGGCTCCCGTCGGGTCCCGTCAACAGGAACTGGAAAACCTGTTTTCCGACGGTGATCTTGTCGGCATGTCTGAGGATCCGTTTCTCCTCCGACCTGCCGTTGATCAAGGTGCCGTTGGTGCTTCCCATATCCATGATGTAAAACTCCCGGCCAAAGGGCTGAAGGGCTGCGTGTTTCCGGGAAGCGTCCTGGTCGTCGGTGCGGATCTGGCACTCCTCGCCGCGCCCAATGACGGTCATTCTGTCGTCGGGAATCAGATAGTGGGTCCCGGCACGGTCACCGGTGAGAAGAACCAGGCAGGCTTTCCCGACGGGATCCTTTTCAGCGGCCTTGTCCCTTTGCGGAATAACCCTCGTGGGTTCGTAAGTCTTGTCGATTTCGTTCTTCATGGATCGAATCCCCGCCTTTTTTGTGCCACCAACGGCCGTTCACCGGGTCAGGAAGGACGAAGTTCTGCCTCAATTTGCTACCACAGTTGTCCCGGGAAATCAAACCGAGGGCTAATTTTGCCACCGGAAAAACAGTATCTGGTGTCTAGTATCTAGATTCTAGACGCTAGACACCAGATGTTAGACACCAGATACTGCTCTTACTTCCCTTTAAACAGGATGGTTGTTTCTCCCCATGTGAGTGTTTCCCCAGGCTTAAGGGTCCGGCTGCCTGTAACCGGCCTGTTGTTGACCCGGAGGGTTTCACCCCCGATGGCCATGGGGATCGTCATGCCGTGCCGGGCCAACACCTTCGTGAGCATGCGCGTTGCGTCGGACGATCCCTCCACGAGGAGCATATTCTTTCTCGACAACTCATAGGAGGTAAGCCTGCTCGCAGCGAGAAGCCCCACAGGCCCCAGGAGTCCCAACAGAAAAAGGGCCATGGAACCCTCCCCCGATGTGCCGAGGAAGGTTGCCCTCGGGGAGAAATACCTGCCCGACATGGTGACGCTGGAGTTCCGGTTCGTCAGCTCGAGGGAAACGGGCACCACCTGGTGGGTCCGGGCAGTGGACCGGTAGCGGAAGAGGACTTCGCTGGAAATCTCCCCCGCTATCTCCTCGAACAGGCCTGCCAGAACGTGGGGTTCCACAGTGTAGACCGCTTTTCCCCCTGTTTTTTCGGCCATGGCCGTTAACCTGTTGCGTCTGGAATCGGGGCCAAGTCCTACGAAAAGAAGACTTACACCGGCCTGATCGGCAAGGGCAACAGCCTGTTCCATGGAAACCTGGCCGCGGTTAGCCATCCCGTCGGTGAGGGTTAAAACAGCTTTTCTGCCCCCGGTTCCCGCGAGGAGTTCAACCCCTTTTCCGACGGCATCAAAAAGAGCCGTATGCCCCGAAGCGTTAAGACGCCCCGCATGCTCAGCCACCGAGGCGGGGGTGATCCCCTTGCCGAGAACCTGCACTTCATCGCTGAATGAGACCAGATTCACCACCGTATCCGGGGGCACGGATTGCGCAAATCGGGTAAAAGCCCGGGCGGCCTGGGCAAGCTTCTCCCCCCGCATGCTTTCGCTCACATCGACTACCAGCGACAGGGTCAGGGGGACGTCCCGTGTTCCCCTGGCAAGATCCCTGATCTCCACAATGGCAGCCTCCTTTTCCCCTTCCCGGATGGTAACTTTTCTGATGTCTCCCGGTCCTGCCTCACCCGGTACGTGGGCATAAAGGTCCACAAGGGGGTACCGGGAAGCGTCCACCTGCGAGATTTTCCAGTCACTGACACTGGAATCGGCGGTGGCGGGTACAGGAGCTATCAGACCGAGAGCCACGATGGCAGCTGCCACGGCCTTTTTCCCGGTAACCTCCGGGGCGTTGACCCTGAGAAGATGGTCGCCGATCCGGATCACATCGCCATGGGTAAGGGGAAGCGTTGTTCCAGCCATTTTTCGATCGTTAAGCGTTATCCCACCCGCGGCCCCGAGATCCCGAATGAAGGGTCTGCCTTTCATCATCGTGATCCTGGCGTGGTCGGGTGCTACTCCTGCGCCTGTGAGTCGTACCGGACAGCGGCTGTCACTGCCGATAAGAGCGTCTTTCCCCAAGACGAACTCCGAACCGCGTCCAGGCCCTTCCAGGAGCTGGAGCCTTAGCACCGACAGAGCCCTCTGGGCCCAGGTGATCCCGAAACCGGTCGCGCCTCCGAGGACGATCAGGCCGAGGATCAAACTTCCGGGCCCGAAAAGGGGACGGAAGAACTGCATGATCAGCCCACCGGCTAACCCCCCGACGAAACCGCCCAATGCTGCCGAACCCCAACCGGACCGCTGGCCGGCAAAGGGCAGAGTAATGGCAAGACCCACGGCCAACCCCGACAGCCCCCATCCAACAGAGGCCCCCAGGGAAAGGGGCAAAGAGATTCCTGCCGATGCGGAGTTGACGATCTTCATCCCCCAGGAGTGAAACACCGCTTGTCCGGCCCCCGCCCCCAGGGCTCCGCCGAAGGCACCCACGACGCCTGAACCAAGGGCCTCAACCAGGATCTTTCCTGTCCGCCCGTACCAGAGCCGCTCGAAGACGGTGAAAAAAACGGCCAGAAATCCACCCAAAAAAAGACCGAACAGAACCGAGACCACCCCGGCATCCCTGACGAAGAAAAGGACGGCTCCAAGTGGAACCGCGGAAGCCAGGGCTGCACAACACCCCACGAGGCTCATGCGGGCGACTTTGCTTCCCACGGCTTTCATGGCGTTCCCCCAGCCCCGGCGCCGGTGGTAAAAACTGCCTTGAGGTGCCCAAGGTGAATCACATCACCCTCGGACAGGGGCACGCTCCCCCCCGGCGAAACCTTGTCCCGGTTAAGAACCGTCCCATTGGTGCTTCCAAGATCCTCCAGGGACCAGCTTTTTCCCTCGCGGTGGATCAGGGCGTGGCGCCTGGAAACGCCCTTTTCGTAGCCGCCATGGACGGCGAGATCTACGTCGGGATCGACCCCCTCAAGAGGATCGCTCCGCCCGAGGGTGGTGGTCTCCCGCGTCAGGATGAAACTCTGCCCATCCTCCAGGACCAGCATGCCTTTATCTTTCGGGCACCCCTCCGGCACCCCTTCTTCCTCGCCCGCGCACTCGGGGCAAAGCTCTACTCCCTCTTCCATCTCCCTTTCGCATCCGGGACAGATATTCATGGCCTACCTCCTGAAACATCTTTCGTTAGGGTTATTGTCATGCCAGGGGAAGAGCAAGGGCCGGGCCAAAAAATGAAAGTGCAGAGTGTAGAGTGTAGAGTGCAGAGAAAACAAGGACTTAAGAGATAAGGGATAAGAGATAAGCGATAAGTGGAAAGCGTTCGGAGTGTTCGGAAATCGAACACCCGTCCCGTTACCGAACGGGTGAGATCACAGTGCAGGGTACAGGGTGCAAAGAACGGGTTGGTTGAGGGTTTGGGTTTGAAGTTTGAGAGTTTGAAGTTAAGATCGGTAATAAGTGACTGATAACGGAAAATACTAATCACAAATCACGAGTCACCAATCACCAAATTCAAACGTTGGACATTGGACGTTGGACGTTGGACAAAACATTCGTGATCCGCAGCCGCGGATCATTCCAATCCATATTTTTTCATTTTTGCGTACAGTGTCGACGGAGCGATACCCAGTTGCCGCGCGGCTTCTCTTTTGTTGCCTCCGGCTTTCTCAAGGGCCTTGCCAATAGTTCGGGCTTCGGCCGTCTGGAGGCTTCCCGCCCTGGTGTGATCCATCTCCAGGAACAGGCCATGCAGTTCCTGGGCTGTGATCGTCCCGGTGGGGCTAAGAGCGGTGGCCGTTTCCAGGATGTTCTTCAGTTCACGGACGTTTCCCGGCCATCGATGCTTTTTCAGGGCCGCCATGGCGTCCGAAGTAAGGGTCACGGTTTTTCCCGGCCCCTCCATGAAATTCCTGGCCAGGACGGGGATGTCCTCGGGGCGCTCTCTCAGGGAAGGAAGCACCACACGGGCGGCGGAAACACGGTACAGCAGGTCCTTGCGGAACAGGTCTTTTTTCACCAGGGAACCAAGGTCCCTGTTCGTGGCGGTGACGAAACGCACATTCGTGCTTACCGTGTCGGTGGTTCCCAGCCGGCGGAACTCCCTTCCGTCCAGAAGGCGAAGGAGCTTAGGCTGGAGGTTCAGGGGCAACTCGCCGATCTCGTCGAGGAAAAGGGTACCCCCGTTGGCCTCTTCCACAGCCCCTTTCCGGGACTCGGCCGCCCCGGTAAAAGCTCCTTTGACGTATCCGAAGAGTTCACTTTCCATGAGCTGGGCGGGCACGGTGGAGCAGTCAAAGACAATGAAAGGCCCCTTGGCCCTGGGGCTCCTTTCATGGATCGCCCGGGAGGCCAGTTCCTTGCCGGTACCCGTTTCCCCCTCGATAAGAACGGTGATATCGCTGGCGGCCAGCCCCTCTAAAAGAGCGAAAACACGCTGCATGGAATCGCTAAGGGCCACCATTTCACCGAAACAGGATGGGGCCGTTTCCCGGCCCGGTTCTCTACCCGGGCCCGACCGGAACAGGAGCTCGGTTTTGCCCATGGTGAGCACGGCCCCCTCCCGGAGGTAGGCCCGGTCCACCCGGACCCCGTTGAGAAACGTCCCGTTGGTGCTGCCCGCGTCCTGAAGAAGGAAGCCATGGGCCGTGAGTGAGATCTCGGCATGTTTGCGCGAAACGGTGGGATCGGTCAGGGTCAAACCGCTGCCCGGTTGGGTCCCCATAGCAAGGCCGCCGGCGATCTCCACCGATGTCCCCTTATCGGGACCATCGCGTACGATGAGCACCGGCCGCTCCCCATGGCCGGACCCTGTTGCCGATATGCGCCTTGTTAAGGTCATGATATTACCCGGTCAAACGAAATCTCCGGTTTTCCGTGGGCCTACTCCCGGAGGACCTCCGGGATCCGCTTTACTGTAAACCGTGAACGGGAAACTGTTAACCCTTTTTATACAACCGTCCCTGCCAGTGTCCGCCTTTCGCCATGTGCTCCCTGATGGCCTGCAGGACCTTACCTCTCGCCGGCCATTGGGGGGCGATGAGAACATCCGCGGGAGCGTCGGAAAGCAGCCTGTGGATCACGGTCCGGGACGGGAGCTCCTCCAGAAAAGCGGTGACGAGGGAAGGGTAGGATTCCCACGAAAGGGGAGCAACGCACCCTTCCGCCAGCATCCTTTCCATGGCCGTCCCCCGGATCACCTGGAGGTGGTGGATCTTAACGCCCTCCACCTCGAGATCAGCAAGGTATCGGGCCGTATGGAGCATCTCCCCGGCTTCCTCGCCGGGGAGACCCAGGATCACGTGGGCCAGGACCGGGATCCCGAACCTTCCGGCTAATACTCTCGCGGCGGAAAATGCAGCGGCATCGTGGCCTCGGTTAAGGGCTTCAAGGGTCCGGTTGTTTGCCGACTGCAGGCCCAGTTCGAGCCAGACCAGTCTCCGGTACAGCCAGGGCGTAAGAGCTTTCAGGATGTCAGCGTTGACGCAGTCCGGTCTGGTTGCGACGAAGAACCCCACCGCTCCCGGGAGTGCGCAAAGGGTGTTAACAAGGTCCCTGAAGACCGTCGGCTCGGCATAAGTCCCCGATCCAGCCTGCAGATAGACGATAAACGGTTCCCCATTACGCCCCAGTTGCCAATCTTCGACCTGCCTGACCGGGTCACACCCGGAACTGGCCCTGGGTGGTACGAAACTGTCCGGGCTGCAGAACGTGCAGCCATCCGTTGAGAAAATTCCATCCCTGTTGGGGCATCCGAAACCGGGATCCACGGGAACTTTTCGCAAAACCCTCCCGAAAACTTCCTTTAAATAGGATGCCAGAGACCGGTAGAGAAACGGCCGTTGACTCTTTTTAGTTGATCTGATAGTCATTTACGTTCCCTCAAGCACGAGCGCAGCATCGATCCAATATCTAACTCTGAAAGGAGTTCACCATGGATGTCAAGGAACTCGAGAGCAAAACGGTAGCCCAGCTCAAGGAAATGGCCAAGGAGGCCGGGATTTCCGGCATTTCCTCCATGAAAAAGGCCGACCTCGTGGCTGCCATTACCGGAGCGGCGGGAACTTCCCCGGCCGAAGCCCCGGAATCTACCCCTGCACCGGTGCCCGAAGAGGAGGCACCTGCCGCAGAGGAAGTACCGGCTGAGGAAGCCGCTCCTGAAGAGGCCCCGGCCGCAGAGGAAGCACCCGCTGAGGAAGCCGCTCCTGAAGAGGCCCCGGCCGCAGAGGAAGCACCCGCTGAGGAGGCCGCTCCTGAGGAGGCTCCCGCAGTAGAAGAAACACCGGCGGCCGCGGCAGCACCCGTAAAGAAAGCTGAGCCGGCCCCCGAACCCCCGAAGCCTGAAGCGGGTCCCACAAAAACCCAGTTAAGGCTCCGCGAGAAATACGACATCCCGGCTCTGAAGGTGGAGAAAAAAGCGCTCCGGTCCAAAATTCTGACCGCCATTGCCGACCAGGACTACGCGAAGCTCAAGGAACTTCGGAACAGGAAGAAAGAGCTCAGACGACTGCTCAACCGCGCAGGGTGATTCCGTCCAGAGTTTAGTGTCCAGAGTCCAGAAAAAAAGGTCTCCTAGCAGGAGGCTTTTTTTTGCGCATCATCTGTTTATTTCAAATTACAGATTGAACGCTGTCTTCAAAAAACAGCTTTTTTTGAACCTTGATCGATCAACTTTGAATCCTGTTTTTCCTATTGAACGTTGGACGATCCCCTCTGGACACTGGACTCTGGACTGTTTTATACGTTATCCCCTTCCACCGCTTCGGCGATCCTTTTACTCAGCCCCGGGGTCTGTTTTTCCGTCTCGCCCCACGGCGGCAGAGGGGTGATCATCGCTCCTTGACCTGCCTGGGACAAGGCTTCCTCAAGGGCTCTAGCGAAGGAGTCCACGGCTTCCTTTTCTTTCTCCTCGTCGTAATCGAGCCCGTTGACCAGGGCGTCGGCGCGGTAGGACGGGATCATGGAGAGGGCTTTTTCCCGGTACATTGCCGCCAGTTCCTCCGGCACCCCCATGTTTTCCGCCTCTCTGAGGATGTTCGCCGCTACCTCCCTCGCCATGCGGCCCAGTCCCTTCGTTCCGTCCCCGGGGGAAAGGTCCTGATGCTTGTGCTCGTAATTGTCGCAGAGATCGGCCTGACAGATCCTTTCGAACGGCACGATCCCGGCCACCCCTGACAACACGCCTATTTCGAGGCCCCAATCTCGTGGAACCGGAATCCTGGCCGCGAGATCCATTGTCATGGAGAACTCTCCCGAGAGGGCATATCTCATCGCCTCGATGATCCGAAGGCCCGGGGTGGAGGTCTTTCCGCCCAGCAGAGAGAGCAGGGGCGCCACCAGCAGCCTGGTGACCCGTCCCGCGAGGGCGTTCCCCGAAACACGGGGGTAATAACCCTTGCAGAAAGCGAAATCGAGATCAGGGTGAACCAGGGGGGAGAAAAGGCGCAGGGGGATCTCCTGGCGGTAGGTCACAACATCCGCGTCGTGCAGTGCAAGAGCATGGAAACCGCCCTTGCCCAGGAGGTATCCCAACGCGATCCAGACATCGCGGCCCTTTCCCGGCGGCCCGATATCGACACCGCACTGTCGGGCCTCGAGCACAGGGGAAAGGTTCGGGCTCTCCGGCCAGATCACCTTTCCTTCTGCAGGGATGGCCTCCAGAAACCTTTTCGCCCTCGCGAGGTCCCCTGGTGAAGCGTCTCCGAGGGCCAGAATCACTTCGGCCAGATAATCCGCGGATTTTAACTCCTCGATGATGAGAGAGAAAGCGGGCCGGTCCATCTCCGAGGCAAGGGCGGGGATAAGGAGAGCCAGGGGCTTGCCACGCGCTCGCTGCCGAATCTGGTCCGCCAGGCGGCCTTTGTCCGCCCCGGGCAGCCGGTGAATAGTGACTATGGGGCCATGCTGCCAGAAATCGCCCATCGATCAATTCTCCGCAATACTTCCAGTAATCAGTGATCAGTGAGCAGTGAGCAGAAATCTTTGAATCTGTGAATGGAAAAAGGGGGGGTGTGTGAGCAAACCGATTGTTCATGGATCACTGTTCACCGTGTTTTTTTCCGTTCACCGGTTACTAATCACTGTTCACTGTTTCACAGCACCTTATTCAGCGGATACTCAATGATCCCTTCTGCGCCGCAATCCAGAAGGCGAGGGATCAGGTTCCTGACGACCTCCTCGGAGATCACCGATTCTACCGAGTACCACTCGCTCTGGTGCAGTCTGGCCACGGTGGGAGCGTTGAGACTGGGCAGCATGTCCACCACCGCTTCGAGGCGGTCGCTGCGGACGTTAAGCTTGATACCCACCATTCCCATGGCTTTTTCAGCCCCCTTGAGGAGCATGGATATCGTGTCAATTTTCCGGCGTTTTTCCGGGTTTTCCCAGGCCTGCTTGTTGGCAATGAGAAAGGGCTTGGACTGCATCAGTTCGTGGATGATCTTCAGCCCGTGAGCTTTTATGGTGCTTCCGGTTTCCGTCACCTCCACGGCGGCATCGGCGATCCCCTCCACCACCTTGGCTTCCGTGGTCCCCCAGGAATAATCCACACGGATCTCGACGCCTCGTTCCTCGAAGTACCTTTTGGTAAAATTGACAAGCTCCGTTGAGACTCTTTTTCCTGCGAGGTCCCCGATGTCCTCGTAGGGGCTGTTCCTCCGGACGATGAGCACCCACCTGGCCGGGCGGCTGCTGGCTTTGGAATAGTTGAGCTCTTCAACCAAGACCACGTCCGAGTCGTTTTCCAGGATCCAGTCCCTTCCGGTGATCCCGGCATCCAGGACCCCCTCTTCTACAAAGCGTGACATCTCCTGCGCCCGCACCAGCGAGCAGCACAGCTCGTCATCATCCACCGAGGGGAAATAGTTCCGGGAACCCCGATTGATCTTCCAGCCCGCCTTCTGGAAAAGTTCGATGGTTGATTCTTCCAGGCTGCCCTTCGGAATCCCCAGCTTGAGTTTGCTGTCGTTGTCGATCAGATCTATATCAGGTGTTTTCCCGTTCAACTTGCTTCCTTTCCGGTCAATACCATGTTCCACCATCCGACCCTTCACCGTTCTCTTGTTTTACCCTTTATCCTTTTACCTTTCCCCTTTTTCCTTGCTTCCCATATCAGATATTGAACCTCACGTGGAAAATCTCCCCATCTTTCACGATGTATTCCTTGCCCTCGATGCGAAGCTTTCCGGCCTCTTTTGCTTTCGTCATTCCGCCCAATGCGAGGCATTCCTCCACGGAAATAACCTCGGCCCGGATAAAGCCCCTTTCCATGTCGGAGTGGATTTTCCCCGCCGTCCTTGCCGCCCGGGTCCCCTCGGGAACGGTCCAGGCCCGGACCTCTTTTTCCCCCACGGTATAAAAAGTGGCCAGCCTCAGGAGGGAAAACAGTTCCCTGACGAACCGCTTTCTGGCGGGCTCGGTGATGCCGAGGTCGGCCAGGAACGGCGTCCTTTCGTCCTCGGGGATCTCAAGGGTCTCGAGTTCTGCAAGGGAAGGGGATTCCACGTAGGAGATCCCCTCCTCGGCGCAGCGCTCGGCCAAACCGGGGTAAGCCAGCCCCTCAACACAGCCGCTCCCCAGGTTTGTCACGACCATGAGAGGGGAGAGGGTGAGGAAATGGTAGCCCGACAGGGTCTTTAGCTCCTCCTTGTCCAGGCCCATTCTGCGAATGGGACGCCCATCCTCCAGCCCCGTTTTTATCCGGACCAGCAGCTTTGCCTCTCTTGAGGAGAGGTTGCCTTCCTTGGCGAGCCTTTCCAGGCGGTTTTCCACCGGCATGAGGTCCGCGATGCAGAACTCCTGCATCAGCGCTTCCAGTTCGCCGGACAGATCCTCGGAAGGACGGCACTGGGGGGATATGGGAGCTGCGAACCCCCGCAGGACAAGGGCCACGGCATCGAGGCCGGCTGAGCGAGCCAGGGTCTCTTTCCGAAGCCCTCCTCCCTCCTCTGGACGAAGATCGCCGAGTTCCGCAATTTCCACCTTGAGCCTGGTGATCTTCTTCGGCTGGAAGAACTTCACCAGGCGCCCGACCCTGGGGTCATCCACCGTGACGGAGCGGATTTCCGGACCGCCGTGTCCTTTAACCACTTCTGTATCCTCCGAAAGGAGAGCAAGGAGGGTCGTCACACCGGATCCTGAATATCCTGCAAGGCCGATTTTCATAGGGTGAAGTATACAATTAACGATCCGGAGTTGACAGGGAAACCGTTATTCCCGTGAATTTTTGGGTTTTTTCACTGTAAACTGTAATCGGCAATCCGTTATCACCGTTCATATCAGGCCTGGGAGGGGTTCTGTGGGAAAAGGGTTCCAACCAGCTTTCCTTCAGATGAGCCGGGAGGATCTTCTGGCGCGCGCAGACAGCCTCGCTGAGCTGGCATCTCCGTGCCGGCTTTGCCCCAGGATTTGCGGAGCGTTGAGGAAACAGGGCGAGGCCGGATACTGTCGGACGGGGTTCCTCCCGGAGGTAAGTTCCGTCTCGCCCCACTTCGGCGAGGAGGCGCCCCTCGTCGGGCAGGGCGGCTCGGGGACCATTTTCCTCACGAACTGCAACCTCGGGTGCATTTTCTGCCAGAACAGCGACATCAGCCATCTCGGAAGGGGCCGGGTCATCACGGTGCGGAAACTGGCCGAGTCCATGCTAGCCCTCCAGAGACTCGGATGCGGCAACATCAACTTCGTCACACCGACCCACCAGATCCACGCCATCGTCCAAGCGGTGATCCTGGCCGTAGGAAAAGGGCTCACCGTGCCCCTCGTATATAACACCGGCGGGTACGATTCCGTAGACACGCTGCACCTCCTAGAAGGGATTTTCGACATTTACATGCCCGACCTGAAATTTTCCTCGGAAAACGTCTCGGCAGATCTTGCCGATGCGCCGGATTACCCCCGGGTTGTCCGGGAGGCTATCGGGGAAATGCACCGGCAGGTCGGCGATTTGATTCTGGACGACAGGGGCCGCGCCTCCCGGGGCCTTATCGTCCGACACCTGGTCCTTCCGGATGATCTCGCCGGAACCGACCGGGCCTTTCGTTTTCTCGCCGGGGAGATCTCGAAAAACACCTATCTCAACGTCATGGCCCAGTACCATCCTTCCTATAGGGCCGTCGGGAAACCGGACATCGGCTCTTCCCTGGATCGGTCCGATTACCTGAAAGCTCTCGCCCTAGCGAAAAAATGGGGGCTCGACCGACTGGACTGAGCGTAACAAAAGTGCAGGGTGCAGAGTGCAAAAGTGCACTGGTGCACTGGGAACATACAACCTGTTCTTCTTCTCCTTCACTCAATGCACTCTTTGCACCTTGCACTGCTTTTCCCTTGGACGTTGGACGCTCTTTCCTCTTCGAAACCCAATCAAGCTCCCAGCTTCGCCTGAGATTGCTTCGGCATAGACAACGGCTTCGCAAGGACATCGCTCCTTCGGTTTTCCTTTCAACGTTCAACGTGTTTTTTACGCCCTGCACTGTGTATTCCCTATGTTTTGTATAGATTAAACGCTGTTCGACATTTTTCTTGACAAAATAGAAACAACGTTTTACTATCCACAACAGCAGGATGGGGATCCCCTTGAAAATTGTTATACGATCTTTTTAAAAACAAGCAGTTACTGTTTCGGCATACTGTTTTGGAAGGTGTTGTTTTCTTGTAAACGCTGTTTTACTTTTTATAATGTCTCCGGTGCCAGTCATCAGGCCGGATTAAGCAAGAGACGAAATCCCTCTCGAAAGGAGGTGGAGCCAACTGCCGCAAACCATGCCGGCCCTGCTGCCGGCGGTGGATCCCTGGCAAGCCAGGCCCACATCCCCCGGAGCGGTCCCCCGGACAGGTCCCGGATGGAAAGATGCCGCCCCACAGCCCGGCACCAGCAGGCTTCCACCTTTGAGAGCTCCCGGGCAATACCCGAAAATTTTTTGAGCGAGAACCCCGGAGGGATAACACCCCTCCCAAAGCAGTCTGGAGGAATCCATGGAACAAAATCTCGGTAATCGATGGCGGTTCGTCGGAGC
>CBFDCL010000068.1:0-11973 GCA_965603295.1 uncultured bacterium
GGAAATAGGGGGGGGGGGAGGGATACCATCTCTTCACCTGCGGGTCCAGCGCCATGATGAGGGCTGTTCGCGCAATGGCGGGAGACCGGTGCCTTTCGGAACAGTATTCCCTCGAGGCGCGCATGGCCTGCGGCTTCGGCGTGTGCGCTGGGTGCGCCGTCCTCGTCCCGGGGGGTGGGGGGAAAAAACACTACGTCCGGGTCTGCCGGGAAGGGCCTGTGTTTGACGGAAGGGACCTGATAGAGGAGTCGTTCGGGGAAATATGAACTTTAGTTTGAGGTTTGAAGTTTAATTTCTGGATCTTGGATTTTGGATCTTGGATTGTTTCAATCCTTTGGAGGTTTATATGAGTGCTCCTGATCTTTCCGTTGACCTTGGCCGGGGCCTTGTTCTTGCCAACCCCGTGATGTCGGCCTCTGGAACCTTCGGATACGGGGAGGAGGCATCCGAATACTTTGATATCTCCCTGCTTGGCGGGGTTATCGTTAAGGGGATCTCAGGCGAACCCCGGACGGGGAATGTTCCTCCCAGGGTCGTGGAAACCCCCTCGGGGATGCTCAACTCCATCGGGCTTCAGAATGTGGGTCTTGAGGCGTTCCTTTCCGACAAGATGCCTTTTCTTCGGTCCACCGGGGCTACGGTCATTGTGAACATCCTTGGGGGCACGGTGGAAGAGTACGCGCTGGTCTGTGAGCGTTTGAGCGGTGTGGACGGCATCGCTGCCCTTGAGGTCAATATCTCCTGCCCCAACGTCAAGGAAGGGGGTATCGCCTTCGGTATGAAGGAGGAACTTGCGGCCGGACTGGTGAAGATCCTGAGGGACGTCACGGACATGCACCTCATGGTCAAACTTTCCCCGAACTGCGGGGATATCGCCGGAGTTGCAAGGGCGGTGGAAGAGGTCGGGGCTGATTCCCTTTCCCTTATCAACGCCATCACCGGAATGGAGATCGATACCCTGTCCAGACGGCCCGTTCTGGGGAATATTGTGGGCGGGCTTTCAGGTCCGGCTATACGGCCGGTGGCCCTTAGAATGGTCTATCAGGTATCCCAGGCCGTGAACATCCCGGTGGTTGGAATCGGGGGGATCATGGAAGGCCGGCACGCCCTTCAGTTTATGATGGCCGGGGCGTCGGCTGTTCAAGTGGGGACCGCTGTTTTCATCGATCCCCTGGTCCACCTTAAGGTTATCGAGGAGATCAGGGCGTTCCTTTCGGCGAGCGGAGAAGATGCCCGTCACCTCACAGGTTCCCTGGTCACCGCGTAGAAGGTATCGGGGCACCTTTTTTCCACAGCCGGTGCCTGTGGTTTCTGAAAGTTGAGTTGATTTTCCAAGGTAATACTGTTAATCAAGTGGGAGTTATTTCCCGGG
The DNA here is from genome assembly GCA_965603295.1 of uncultured bacterium. Classification (GTDB taxonomy): domain Bacteria; phylum BMS3Abin14; class BMS3Abin14; order BMS3Abin14; family BMS3Abin14; genus JAFGWO01. The sequence goes on from CBFDCL010000068.1 coordinate 1,373, forward strand.
AGGTGAGAGTGGAAGGGGGTCTGATGGTGGCCCTGGACATGGATGGCGGTGACGAGGCGGTCCTTCTTGCCCGGGAGATCGGTGCCCGGATAGCTGCACTGAAGGTCGGGTCTCAGCTTTTCACCCGCCACGGTCCTGAGATCGTCCACCGGATCATGGATTCCGGTGGGGCTGTATTCCTCGACCTAAAATTCCACGATATCCCCAATACGGTTTCCCGAGCCGTCAGGGGAGCGTCCGCCATGGGAGTTTCCTGGCTCACCATCCATGCCTGCGGTGGGGAAGATATGATCAAGGCCGCCCGGGAGGCTGCCCGGGATACCAGGGTTCTCGCGGTGACTGTCCTGACAAGTCTCGATGATGAGGGGATTCGGAGGATCGGGTGGGAAGGCAACGTTGACGAACAGGTGGAGAACCTCGCCCTCATGGCCAGGGAGGCCGGTGCTGACGGTATTGTGTGCTCAGCCCGTGAAGTCTCGGCATTAAGGGCTGTTCTGGACGACGACTGTTTTCTCGTTACACCGGGGATACGGCCTGCGGGGGCGTCTGCGGACGACCAGGCTCGCACCGCAACACCGGAAGGGGCTGTTGCCAGCGGTGCCGACTACCTTGTGGTGGGGCGACCGGTCGTCAATGCTTCTGACAGGGGGCAAGCGGTTGACGGTATTCTGCGGGAGATGGAGATGGGGAGGCGTGCCAGGTCTCTCTTGCGGGGCGGCGCCTGAAGATTCAGGAGCTGACTGCGGGCTTAACAGGAGGTAGCAATCATGGCCAAACGGATTCTCATCGTGGAAGACAACATCGTGATCCTGACGATGCAGAAACAGATCTTTGAGATGGAAGGATATGAGATCATCACTGCGCAGGAGGGGATGGATGCCCTGAAAAAGATCCACCAGGAACATCCGGACGTTGTCCTTCTGGACGTTAACATCCCGGGGATGAACGGCTTCGAACTGTGTCGTCAGATCAAGGAAGATCCCAACCTGCAGGATATTATCGTCGTCATGATCTCCGCCGTGTATTATTCTGACGAAGATGCCAAGAAGGGCATGGCGCTGGGGGCAGATGCCTATTTCACCAAACCCTATGAGAACGAGCTCCTCCAGGGAAAGATCAAGGAACTCGTTGAGGACCGTGATGGCAAGCAGTGATATCCTTTCCCTTCTCAGAGAAAACGGAGCTCTTCTGGAAGGGCATTTCGGCCTGACATCAGGCCGGCACAGCCCCGTCTATCTTCAGTGTGCGCAGGTACTCCAGCATCCGGGGATTGCACGGAAACTCGGATCCGAACTTGGCCGGGAAGTCCTGAGGATCTTTGGTTCTCCTGATGAGAAAGGGGTCGATCTGGTGGTTTCACCTGCGGTTGGAGGGATCGTCATCGGCCAGGAAGTCGCAGCCTTCCTGGGTGTGCGGGCGATCTTCAGCGAGCGGGTGGACGGAAAGATGGTTTTCCGGCGGGGTTTTACTGTGGCACCCGGGGAAAAGGTCCTGGCTGTCGAGGATGTTGTCACCACAGGCGGCTCCATCCGGGAGGCTGCTGATCTGGCCGCTGCGAGCAGGGGCACCGTGGTTGGAACCGCTTCCATAGTCCATCGATACATCGAAAAACCAATCGATCCAACGGATTTTCCCCATGCATCCCTCCTTCAAATCCACGCTCCTGCCTACGATCCTGACGGTTGTCCTCTCTGTCTGGAGGGGATTCCTGTAGAAAAACCGGGGAGTAGGCACCTGTTGGCTGTTAAATAACTTTAAAAAATCTGATAAAACCCCTTGACTTGTAACAAAAAAATTTCTATCTTAAGTGTAAGCGATAAGTAGCACTTTACACTTATGAGTGAGGGGCGGCCATGTCTAAGCTGGTCAAGCGGAAAGAAATCTGCCGAATGTTGGGGATCTCGCCTTCCAAGGTGAACTTCTACACCACTCAGGGACTGTTTCCCCTTGAGGGGCGAACGCAAGGGGGATACGGTCTTTACGACTCCGACACCATACGTTCCCGGTTCGCCAGGATTTCCGACCTGAAAGAGGATCGGCTCACCATCGTCGAGATTCGTGAGAGGATCCTTGAGGAGGAAAGGGAGAGGGACCAATTCCTCGAACTGAAGTTCGAGAATTGACCCTTTTCCTCTCCGGCATCGGGGAGTTTATTTGAGCAGCGAAAACCCCACACTTCGACTGCTGCTTCGGCGCAGCCCGGGGGAAGATGACCCGGGGATTCGAAAGGTGCTTCCCCATCGCCTTTTCGAAATCCACGTCGTTGATTGCGCCGATGAACTGGAAGTCGTCCTGTGCGCCGGCCAGGTTGACGTAGTCCTGCTCGATCTGTCCGTCCCTTCCCTCGATAACAGGAAATCCTTTGACATCGCCAGGGGCCGGCAACTCCCGCCCCCGATCCTCGTGTTCGGCCCCCGGGAAAGCCTTTCCCTCCTCTCCAAGTTCATCAAGCACGGGGCCAACGCCATGTTTTTCCTCGAGGATGATGCGGACGTTATCATCCACACCATTCGGCAGGCTGCGGAAATGCACCGGTTGAGGAGGGAAAACGAGAGGCTTCGTACGACCCTTGACCAGCGCAACAGGACGGTGGGCATCCTGGAGCACCTTGGTGAGGCCATGTCCACGGTCTTCGATGTCCGGAGGATCCTCAACCTGACCCTGAAAGTCGTGCGGCGCACCCTTGATTGTGAGATGTGCAGCCTTTTCCTGGCGGATGACAAAAGTGGAGAGCTGGTGGACACCCGGGAACTCGGGTTTGAACCGGGCCACTCCCAGATGGAGCTCTGGAACCCTGGAGGAAGGGACCGCAGTGAGATCCTCAGGGCCAGCGCCCAGCACTGTTTGGACCAGGGGAAAGCTTTCAGACTCGAAGGGAGCCAGGAGATCGCGGCCTTTTTCCACCTCATCAAGGAGGGCGTTGATGGGGGAGAGATCCAGTGCCTTCTGGCGGCCCCCCTGAACCTCGGGAAAAAGAAAGTTGGCGCCCTGGTAGTGGCAAACCGTCTTGACGGGACCGTTTTCAACGACCGGGATGAGGAGATTATCGTTTCGGTGGGCCGACAGACGGCACTGGCCCTGGGCAGCATGAAATCGGTGGAGAAAGAGCAGAGTTTCAGGGAAGAGCTTTCCAGTCAGCTGCAGCTGGCCACGGGAAAACTCAAGGAACGGAACCTGGAGCTTGCCCGAAGGCTGCGTGAGAAAGACGAGACGAACCGCAAGATCAGGGAGATGGCGGGGGAGATTGCCGAGAAGAACCGGACCCTCGAGGACATGGTTAAACAGTTCAGCGTGATCCACGAGATCAGCCAGGTCATTGGTTCCGAACTCCAGGACGAAAAGTTGATCAAGAAGATCATCGTTGAGACCGCATCTCTCCTTAATGCCGAGACCGTTTCCGTAATGCTCAAAAACGGTGACGGGTGCCTGAGGATCAAACATGCCGAGGGCCTGAGCGCCGAGGTCATCAAATCCACAAGGGTTAAACCGGGCGAGGGGATCTCCGGTTGGGTCGCCGAGGAGGGCAAGCCCATCCTTGTCCGGGATGTCAGCAGCATCCGGAAGGAATCCCCCGACAGGACTTCCTATCAAAGCGACTCCCTTCTGTGCGTCCCTCTCAAGATCAAAGGGGAGGTGAACGGGGTCCTTAACGTCACCGACCGGAGAGGCGGAGGGTCCTTCAACGAACGGGACCTCTTCCTCCTTACGATCCTCGGGAACCACGCTGCCATTGCCATCGAGAACGCGCGCCTCTACACGGCAATCCGGGAAAGCTACTTCAAGACCATCAAGGCCCTCGTCAACGCGGTGGAGGCGAAGGACACCTGGACGAAAGACCACTCGGAGAACGTCACCAACTACAGCCTGAAGATCGCCGATTACCTTGGCCTCTCCGAAAGCCAGAAAGAGGTCATCCGTTATGCCGGGGTCCTTCACGACATCGGCAAGATTGTTATCTCGAACAGCATCACCGACAAACCGGATAAGCTCACCGATGAGGAGTGGGAAAAGATAAAGGAGCACCCGCTTATCGGTCAGCGGATACTCGACCCCATCGACTATCTCGAGCCGGTCAAGATCTGCATCCAGACGCACCACGAGCGCTGCGACGGGTCAGGTTACCCCTTCGGTCTCAGGGCCCATGAGATCCCTCTCGAGACGCGGATCCTCTCCGTGGCCGACGCTTTCGACGCAATGATCCACTCGAGGCCGTACCGTTCGGCCCTTTCCGTGGATGAGGCGGTATCGGAGCTGGAACGGTTCTCCGGTTCCCAGTTCGACCCTGCTGTGGTAGGCGGCCTTGTGAGGATCATCGAGGCGGAAGGACGTGAGGGCCCCACGGAAAACTGAAAAATCCTTTGTGGGGATGCACACGGACACCCGTCGGGGGGGCTGAAGCTGTGGTCCATGGTGTCATGTTAGATTTGTTGAAAATGTAGATTATGTAAATTCAAAGCCCTGATTCTGAAATGTTTTCAGTTTCCGGAGAGGGCAGTAGGGAGGTCGGCGCGGAATTTTGAAAATTCCCTTTATTCCCAGTAACTTATGTGAAAGCTCTACTCCGCGGATGTGGAATAAATATTGCACTGTTAGCCCCGGAAAGGTTGCAATATCGTAATCCGTGGTAGGCAGGCTTGTTTCTGATTTCCCGGAGGGCAAGGATGGCCAAGGGCAAGGGGGGGTTGAGAGCTTTCCCCATTACAGTTCCAGCGGGTTTGGAGGGGTCCTTGAGAACGGCTTCAGGCAGTTTCGCGTTTCTTTTCCCCAAAGCTATCGGTTTTTCACGGATCGGCGTGGGTTTCGCGTTCCTGGTGGTTTTCTCCGCCCTGGTCCTGACGCCGTCTGTTGCCCTTGCCGTGTGCGCATGCGGCAGCGGAGACGGTCAGCCCACCTTGTACGAACCCATCGTCATTGACGGGAATGTTGCCGATTGGGGTACCATCTCCCAGGCTGGGACCGTCATCTACGACGAGGATAACAACGTGTGCGACGGGCCCTCCGGCGGACTCACCGATCCCGACGCGCCGATCCAGTCAACGGGACGGGACATCGTTCAGTTCTCCTTCACCTACGATGACACATGGCTGTACTTTTACACCGAACGTGTGGGCAGTGCCAATAACACACAAACCTTCCTGTACTATGCCGATGTGGACGACGACGGATACATGGAGGCAGCGGAACCGGTCATCGTCGCCGAATGGCAGGGAAACAACCGCCGGGTCTCTATCTCTATCGCCGACTACAATCCCGTCGATTCCGTGAACGGTGACTCCATGGTGGATTCATCCGGTTACGGGGACGGGTATTCCCTTCCCGGGAACCTTACCAACATATCGAGCACCATCGGCACCTACAGCGGCACTTACGGGACTTCAGGCGGACTCGCCATGGAGTTCGCCATCGAATGGTCCGCCCTGGGCTTCACCGGACCTGTCGGGCACACGATCCACGTCTCGAGCACCAATGCCAACAAAAATGCCAACAACCTCGGGGCCCAGATCGATGACAACCTGGGAGGGTGCGGGGGCGGGTCCGGGACCCTCCAGTTTGCGGATCTGGATTTTTCCGGAGCCTACTCCCTTCAGGGAGCATGGGCATCCACGGTCTACGGCGTCCACCATCTGGTGAACCTGGGAAACGGAAACGACGCCTTCTCCTTCGCCTCCACCGTCACCGGACCCCACGCGCCCACCGTTTCTTACTGGCTCGACGACGGGGACCTCATCTTCGATGCGGGGGACAGCCCCATCACGGCCACGGTGGGCCTGGCCAGCGGCGGGTCGGCGGATATCCTCATCGTCTACGAACTGGGGACCACGGTCCTCGGCACCGCGACGGTGATCACAACCGCGACGTCGAGTTTCAACCCCGCCGTGGCGGACTCGGTCACGGACACCGTCGAAGCCCTCGTTCCCGACCTCGTCACCATTAAGTCCATCTCCGGGGTCTCGGACGCCCGGGGTTTCAACAGCACCAACCCCAAGGCCATCCCGGGGGCCGTGATCCGGTACTCCATACAGGTGTCCAACACAGGCAATGGCGCGCCCTCCACCGATTCGGTCAACCTCATCGAGATGATCCCGGTCCAGACCGAGTTGTCCGTGGGAGACGGCTCCATCGACCCGATCGCATGGTCCGGGGCGGGGAGCGGCCTGTCCTACAACTTCGGCGGGCTTGGCGACAGCGGGGACGATATTGCTTTTACCAGCGAGAGCGGCCCTGCGCCGGCGTTCACTTACACGCCCGTTGGGGACGCCGACGGATATGACAGCGCCGTCACGGGTTTCAGGGTCAACCCCAAAGGATCTTTCAACCCCTCTACCAGTATTACCGTCTCACCTACGGTGAGGGTTCGGTGAAATTTTTCTGGCGGGGTGATTGTACGTCCGGTGTATGACCGGCGGCAGGAGGAAAAATGATGAAGAGGATTCTGTTTTTTGGATTGGCGGTGTTGGCATCCTGGGTTTCGGTCCAGCCGGTGTGGGCCCTGACGGCGGCCGGCACGGTCATCGAGAACCGGGCCCGGGCCGATTACGTACTGGATGGGTCGAATTTCACCGCGTACAGCGTGACTACACAGACACCGGTTGCCGAACTGGTGGACGTCTCGGTGGCGACCGCCATGGGGGGGACCACCGCGGTGACGGCTCCCCTGCCGGCCTCGGGGGAACTCCTGTACTTCGCGGTGACCAACGCCGGAAACAGCACCGAGGATTTTGCCCTCACGGTGGATCCTGCCGTCGCGGGCAACGATTTTGACCCCGACAACCCGGTCGTCGCTCTTGATGCAGGCAGCATCGGTTCCTTTGAGGGGACCGGCACAGACTCCATCGTCTCGGGTCCGATCCCCATCCCGGCGGAGACCACGATCTATGTCTGGGTGATCAGCGACATCCTCGATACGCCCCTTAACCCGGGGGATACCGGCCGTGTGACCTTAGAGGCGCTCCACCAGAACGCTCCCATCAGCACGGCGCCGGGGGATGTGTACGCCGGCGCCGGAGCCGGCGGAACGGACCTTGTTCTCGGGGCCAGCGGCGGATACGGGAGTTCCACCGGGGCCTACGTCATTTTGAGAACAACTCTGATCATCGACAAGACCGTGGCATCCATCGCGGGCTCCGTGGGGGGCGTCCCGGTGAGCGATCCCATTCCGGGCGCGGTGATCACTTATCAGCTCGACGTGATCGTGTCGGGAACGGGGACAGCCTTTGCCGTAACCCTTACGGACCCCATACCGGTGGACACCACATACGTTCCGGGTTCCATGACCCTCGACGTTGACGGGGGCGGACCCGGCCTCCCGGCGGGACTGACCGACACGGACGATTACCCGGCGGATCCGGGGGAGTTCACGGGTACGGAAATCCGCGTGAGGCTTGGTGACCTGACCGCTGGAACTCAGATTATCACTTTCCAGGTCACCATCGATTAAGGGGGAACGACATGAGAAAACCGTTCACCATATTTACGGCCGTTGTGCTCCTCCTTTGGACCACTGCTGCCGCGTGGGCCCAGGAACAGGCTTTGGTCACCCTGCGGTCAGAAGTGCTCAGGGAGGTTGAGATCGTCAAAGAGGATGGCCGGAAGGAGCTTCGTCTGGAACCTGCCCCGAGCGCCATGCCCGGCGAGGTTCTGTTATTCCGGATCACGTACACCAACGAAGGGGCCGAATCCGCCCAAAACGTCCAGCTGACCAATCCGGTTCCCGAGCACATGGTCTACGAGGCCGGAAGCGCTCAGGGGGAGGGGACTGCGGTCACCTTCTCCGTCGACGGGGGGCGAACCTTTGAAAATCAGGCGGCTCTCACCATTTCCGGCGAGGACGGAAAGGTACGGCCTGCCGGACCGGCGGATTATACCCATATCCGCTGGCGGCTATCCGAGCCCATTCCCCGGAATCGGGAAGGAACGGTTAGCTTCCGGGCCAGGCTGAAATAACAAAAAAAATAAAACGGCAGGAGAAGAGGAGGTGATAGCTCTTTAAAGAACACGCGAGAGGGACCGTTATCGGCCTGCTCCGGGCCACGGGCGGGTCCTTCCCCAGTGCGGATGAATAATCGGAGCGATTGCTTGTCCATGAATCTGAAAGGAGTGAAAAAATGAAAACCAGAATCTCAATCGGGCTTGCTGTCCTGATGGTGGCTGTCCTGGTGGTTCCCCAGTTGGCTCAGGCCGCTGGCACGGACACCAACTTCAGCACCACCGTCTCGAACAGCGTGACCATCCAGTACGGGGCCGGCCCCTCCACCATCACCACGAGCACCTCGGTGGATTTCGTGGTGGACCGGGTCCTCGACTGGGTCGTGGCGCCCACCGTGGCGACGACCCTGGACGTTTATGACGGCGTCACCGGCAACGCCATTGCCTTCTCGGTGAGGAACGACACCAACGGGCCGGTGGACATCCTTCTCACCCTGACGGAGCTGACGGACACCCCGGACGATGTCCAGATCTATGCAGACGATGGAGACGGACTCTTTGAGGCCGGGACGGACGTGCCCCTGCCCACGGGCGGCGGGGGCTGGTACCTCGACGAAGTGGCCGAGGATGCCGCGCCCACCTTTTTCGTGGTGGTGGACGTGCCCGCTGGCGCTGCCACAACGGACGTTTACGACTATGAGATCGATTCCACGACATACGAGGCCGGCGCTGCCGGTCTCGGGGCCGACCTTATCGATGATGCGGGCAGCGCGGACCAGGCCGGCACCGTTCAGAACGTGTTCAACGACGGGGCCGGATATAGCGACGGCGCCGGGGACGAGAGTTTCACGGCTTACGCGGCGTTCCGCGTGGTCTTTGCCAACCTGACCGTTACCAAGGCGGCAGCGGTTACCAGCGATCCGGTCAACGGCGCCGTTAATCCCAAGGCGATCCCCGGTGCCACGGTCCATTACACCATCACCGTGACCAATACCGGGACGACGGCCGCCAACAACGTGGATCTTTCCGATGCGATCCCCGCCAATACCACTTACGTAGCGGGGACTCTGACAGCGGACATCGGCGGCGGAACGGTCGACGACAGCGGCGATCCCCTCACGGTTACGGGTTCCACAATAACCGGCGGATCGACGATGACCGTGGAGTTCGACGTCACCATCGACTAGGAATGTCATGATTCCGACGGCGATCAGGGTTGTTGGGCGACTTTTCCTCTCCCGCTTTTCCGGGAGATGGAACCGGTCTGCCCTGACTCCCACCGGTGCCATGGTTAACATCATCGGCCCGTTCGGCGGATTCAAAACCGCCGAACGGGCCCTGCGCGCGCCTGGTGCCCTTTCCGCAAGGTCGGGCTCCAGGCTCGTGCAGGTTCTACCTGTCCTCCTGCTGGCTGCCTTTATCCTGGCGCCCGCGGGTGCCTACGCGGTCCCCGAGGGAACCGTTATTTCTAACGTGGCCCAGGCCGACTTCATCCTAAACGGCAGCCCTGAGGCAGCGTTCTCTAACTCGGTCACCACCATCACCACCCTTCCGGGCATCCCTTCGACCCTGGAACTGTTCCGCTACGCCCCCTCATCCCCGTCCGTTTTCCTTACGGTGGGGATCACACCCTACTTTGACGGGGGGAGCTTCACGCCGGCCCCGGCCCCTACCGATCCTGCCACCGGAAACACCATTGACCTCGGAAGCCCGGTGCCCCTGGAACCATCGGCCAACTTTACGCAGGGGGACGCCGTGTTCGTGAGGCTTATCGATCCGGACGGCAACATCAGCCCGGCGATGGCCGACACCCTCGCCGTCGTCATTGAAGATCCCGCTTCATCGATCCTGGAGACCATCCTCCTCTCCGAGACCGGGCCCGACACCGGGGTTTTCACGGGATACCTGCGGTCCGGGGCAGCATCCGAGAGCCCCAACGATGGGATCCTTTTCGGCTTCCCTGGGGCCCAGTTTTCCTGTGAGTACACGGATCCTTCCGACAGTTCCGATTCCTCCTCGGTCTCGTTCCTTTTCGACGGAGCGGGCGTTCTCTGGGTCACCGCTTCGGCCGGGAAGAACACTGTTTCCGTTGGGGATTATCTGACCTACACCCTGACCGTTGAGAACACCACCGGAGCCACGGTGCTCGGGACGGATCTCGACGTGGTCCTGCCGGTGGGGTTCCGTTATCAGCCGGGGACAACCAAAACGGATGGACTGGCTTCCCCCGATCCGGTCCTTTCCGCTGACGGAAGGTCCCTCACCTTTTCCCTCGGGGATATTCCGCCCGGCAGCACGGTAACGATCACCTTCGTGGCCGGTGTCGGAGCCGGTGCTCCGCCGGGAAGGGCCCAGACCCCCGGTTTCGCCTCCTCGGGCATCCTCTTTTCCAACACGGCCGTCGCTTCCGTGAGGGTGACCGAGGACCTTTTTGCCAGCCGGAACACCATCATGGGCCGGGTCCTTTCCGGGGCGTGCGGTGAATATGGGCCCAATGGCGTTGCGGGCATCGGCATCTTCCTCGAGGATGGAACCCGGGTGGTGACCGACGATAAGGGACGCTACCACTTCGAAGGGGTCCGGTCCGGAACCCACGTGGTCCAGGTCGACCTTGAGACGGTGCCGGAGATGTACGAGATCGTGGCCTGCGACGAAGACACGCGACAGGCTGGAAG
>CBFDCL010000069.1:0-11893 GCA_965603295.1 uncultured bacterium
ACTGTTTGAAGTCTGCCGTTTGAAGTATGAAGTTAAGGTCGTAAGAAATGCCTGGCGCATCCCGTAAGCTGCAACCTCAAACATCAAACTTCAAACATCAAACCGATCACCAGAGTCTTTACTTCTTCACCGGCCTCTTCGCCGTCAACGTGTAGTGCCCGGCAAAAGCATTGTAATCCTTGATAGTGTTAAACCCCGCGAACTCCAGATCCTGAAAAACCTGCTTTCTCGGGATGCGACGAGGGACCGGTGGACCGACACCCAGGTCCTCTTCCGGATCCCAATCGATCAAAAGCATCGTGCCGCCGGGCTTGAGGATGCGGAAGACTTCCTTGAGAAAATTCAGGCGTCCTTTGACCTCGTGGTATACGTTGCCCAGGTTGACAAGGTCGATGGAGGCATCCTCGATGGGGATCCGGTCGCTGACACTCTGCTGAATCCGAACGTTGTTCAGATCGAGTTTTTCGATCCGCTTGTCAAGTTCCTCCAGTGCTGGGGTGCTGCGATCGACGGCGATAATGTTCCTGGAAGTCCTCCACCGTTCAGCCATGGGAAGAGTGTAAAACCCGATCCCGCACCCGATGTCGGCGCACGTCCTCCAGCGCAGGCCGCGCACCAGATCAAGAAAATCGTCTGTGTTCTGGAGAGCCCTGCGCTCGGGAAATTCAAGTTTGGCAAATTCACGGGCACTGATAACCAATATTTAACCCCGGGGAAAAGATATAAAAGAAGTATAGTGCCAGCCGGTCGGCATTATCAAGTAGTTTGTCACACCAAAAATCGGGAAATATGAACCCAATCTTCCAATCTGTCAACAGGGAAAACTGGGAATTTAAAATTTCACCCTTCGATGCGCATACGCTTGCTCAAGGCAGGGAAGTTGATCCAAGATCCAAGGCTGAACCGCAACTTCAAACATCAAACTTCAAACATCAAACATTTTCTCAATTTTCAATCTTCAATCCCTAAGTTCCCACCCTTTGACGTACTGACGCAAGTTCCGCGCGTGGAAGGGTGGACTGTCTCGCCCGACTGCCTTATCATTCCTTCATGCTCCCCAATAAAAAACCGTTAACGGGCGCGAAGGAAATCGCCTCAGCCTTCGGCCTGGACCCGCATCCCTTGAGCCGAATCCTGGAACGCTATCCTGCGCTTATCAACGATTATTACCACAAGCTTTGCCTCAGGGAGGGTCGTCCCCTGTATCACCAGGTGGTACCGGACGCCATGGAGATTCACGAGAAGGGGGATCTCTTGCCCGAGGATCCTGTCGGTGAGGAAACCCACTCCCCCGTCCCCAACCTTTCGCACCGCTACGAGGACAGGGTCTTGTTCCTCATCTCCGACGTGTGCCCCGTTTACTGCCGATTCTGTACCAGGAAAAGGAAAGTGGGTCGAGTACTGAAGGTGACCGGAGAAACTATTTCCGCCGGCATCCGGTACATCGAGGGTCAACCGAAGGTCCGGGATGTGCTGCTTTCCGGAGGGGATCCCCTGATGTTGGAGGACACAACTCTGGGCTCGATCCTGATGAAGCTGAGACGGATCAAGCACGTTCAGATTCTTCGCATCGGTTCCAGGGTCCCGGCAGCCCTTCCCCAGAGAGTCACGCCGGGACTCGCATCCCTTCTTTCCAGACACGGCCCCCTGTTCGTTCATACCCACTTCAATCATCCTGCTGAAATCACCCAGGAGGCGCGCGATGCCTGCCGGCACCTCGTGGACGCGGGTGTTCCCCTCGCCAACCAGACGGTCCTACTTCGGGGCGTAAACGACGATGCAGATACTCTTGAAAACCTGTTCCGCGGGCTTCTTACCATGAGAGTACGCCCTTATTATCTTTTCCAGGCTGACATGGTTCGCGGGACAGCGCACTTCCGCACCCCCTTAAGCACCGGGGTCTCCATCATGGAAGAACTTAGGAGGCGCACTTCACCTATGGCCCTCCCTCTTTTCACAGTAGACCTTCCCGGTGGAGCCGGGAAAGCATTTCCTTCTCCTCCCACAATCCTTCACCCCGGCACTCCCGACCAGGCGGTCATGACCCCCTCCGGTGTCCGGATTCCCTACCCTGACCCGGAATAAAGCCCCTTTCTTTCCTTGACAAGCTCCTTGAAATAGACTACCTCCCTGGTAAATAGTTTAAAAGGTTTTTAACTAATAAACTTATCTATTACTTAACTAACCTTGAAAGGAGAAACATCATGATTAAAAAAGGACTTGTGCCGATGTTCATGCTGGTCCTGATGGTGGTAATGGCCGTTCCCGCCATCGGTTGGGCAGCATACGATCACGGCAAGATCAAGGGGCCGTTCTAGACGGGCCCCGATGTGACGAAGACATGTCTGAAATGCCACAAGGATTCGGCGGAAAATATCATGAAGTCCACCCACTGGACATGGGTGGCCGACCAGGAGATTCCCGGAAAAGGCAAGCTCGCGCGGGGCAAAAAGAACGTTGTCAACAACTTCTGCGTGGCGGTGAGCTCCAACTGGCCCCGGTGCACCAGCTGCCACATTGGCTACGGCTGGAAAGACAACTCTTTTGATTTCACCGATGCAACCAAAGTGGACTGCCTCGTCTGCCACGACACCACCGGGACCTACAAGAAGACCCCCACCGGCGCCGGAAATGTGGATCCCAAAGTGGATCTGGTCAACGTTGCCCGGAGCGTGGGTGAGCCAAACCGCAAATCGTGCGGGGCCTGCCACTTCTACGGTGGCGGCGGAGACCATGTCAAGCACGGGGATCTCGACAGTTCCCTTGTTAACCCCGATGTGTCCCTCGATGTCCACATGTCTCCCGAGGGAGAGGATATGAACTGCCAGGCATGCCACGAGAGTGATGATCACCTGATTAAAGGCAGCGCACTGGTTGTTTCCCCCGTTGATTACAACCATCTGGGCTGCGAGGACTGCCACGATCCCGATCCCCACGAGGAGTCCCGGTTAAACAACCACGCCAGGAGGATCGCCTGCCAGACCTGCCATATCCCCACTTTTTCCAGAGAATTTCCCACCAAAGTGTACTGGGACTGGTCTACCGCCGGCGAGAACCGGGATCCGGAGTCGGATGATTACGGCATGCCTACCCACCATAAGAAGAAAGGTTCTTTCCGGTGGGAAAAGGATGTGGTACCAACATACGCCTGGTACAACGGCAAGGCAGGAGTCTACACCCTGGGTGACAAGGTCAAACCCGGAAAGGTGAACCCTTTAAGCTGGCCCATGGGCAACAAGAAGGACAAGGATGCCATGATTTATCCGTTTAAAGTCATGGAAGGCCGCCAGATTTTCGACGCGAAGAACAATACTCTCATCGTTCCCAAGCTGTTCGGCAAGGGCGGTTATTGGGCCACCTACGACTGGAATCAGGCCGCGAAAAAGGGAATGGAATCTGTAGGCCTTCCCTACAGTGGTGAGTTCGGCTGGGTGGACACGATCATGTACTGGAGGATCAACCATATGGTAGCCCCCGCCCAGGAGTCCCTGGGATGTCTGGACTGCCATGGGGATCAGGGCCGCATGGATTGGAAAACCCTGGGATACAGGAAAGACCCGATGAACTGATCCCATGGGGCCGGGGGGGGAAATCGTCCCTCTCCGGCCCGGTTGGCGAAGGGCCTGATTTTTTCATGCTTACCAGGTAACCCAGAGCGCTTCTAAAAGGAGAGATAATGGCGGAGTTTAAGGTAGACGAATTAAGGGAAATCCAGGCCGACTCCTGCAAAGTCTTTGGAAACGCAAAGCGAATCCTCATCCTCGAAAGCATCTGGGACCGCCGGGTATCCTACACGGAGCTCCTGGAAAAAACCGGCCTGGACAAGGTCACTTTGACACAGCAGACGGCTCTCATGCGCCAGAAAGGCATCATCCGGTCCGAGCGGACATCCGAGGGGTTGATATTCTCCGTTGCAAACCCCAAGATCCTCCGGGCGTTTGACCTTATGCGTGAAGTGGTCATCGACAGGATCAGGAATGACAGCAAACTGCTGTCTATCAAATAATTACCTATAACAAATTTCAAACCGGAAGCACCGACTCCCCGGGAAAAATGCTGATATCAAATCAGATTTGAGTCACTTCAAACAATTCCTCCCGATTATCACTCAAAAAAAAGTATAGCTGACCTCATTGGAAGGAACACTTTCGTTTCCATAATAATCAAAAGCAGTGACTTTCATATACCACGTATCGGTACTGAGACCGACCAATGTGATGGTAGTGTAGTAATTACTCACATTCTCTACGAAATAATCCCCGGAGCTATTTTCATAATAAACCCTGTAACCGGCCAAATCCTCCAGTGGGGTCCCGTCTTGATTGGTAGTGGGGGGGATCCATCCCAGCGTCAGGCTGTTCTTCCCGCCATCACCAGGGACTTGCGGTATACCTCCCTCCAGGCTGACAATGGTGCCGCAGGCGCAAAAGAAAAAACCGGTGAGGATCAGGGTAAATGTCACGATCATGTTGTTCCGCAGAATACCCCTATTCATTAATTCATCCTTCCTTTTCAGATAATAACGTCGGCTAACAACATTGAACCTGTCAAAAGGGATGCCGGTTTTGGGTATCGTTGCCCCAAATTCCATCTACATCCTCTCTTGTCCTTCAATTCATGTGCCAGGAATAGCAGTGGATGTATCTTTTTCCAGACCGTAACATTGCCCCTTGGCAGTTTTTGATTCATGAAGGAAAAACAGAGTATACTGTGCATGGAAACTGCCATAAATTACAAATATGTAATCTTTTCAACACTTTATGAGGACACACTTGGGGGCGGTGAAAAGAAATATATGAAAACTTTTCAGAAAAAAACTTCTCTTTGTCAGTACCTGGTACCAACTTCATTAAGTGATCGGCGGTATATCTCGGCACTTCCCACAACCAGGTTAAAATATGCTATCAAACCTTTTTCCCCTTTAAGCAGAAGTACAAAGGACCAGTCCAAGTTCGATCGTCTTGGGGGCAAGAGGCATCAGGATGAGATTGTGCAGTTGGTCCTTTACGGTATACAATTACTTTTGACAAGGAGAAAAACAGGAAGGAACAGAAAGGAACCAGAGGCAATGGTGTCTCCACGGGAGAAAATAAAAATGCGCCAGTGGGTTCCCGCGACCATCTTTCTTTTGCCCGCCCTTTTCTGTATCGCTTTGCCAGCCCAATCCGACAGCCCGTTCCCGGATCACAAATCCGAGCATTACGCCTCAAATGTGCAGTACACAGGAGGACATGGAACCGATTACACTCTCCAGCAGATCCGCTGGGGGAATCACCGCAATTTTGAGCGTGTCGTTTTCGAGTTCGCCTCCAAACATCCTGAGGGAAACGAATCTCTGCCCAAGATGAAGCTGGAAACCGAATTTTATCCTCTGCGGCTGGCCCTGCGTCTTCCCGGCTCGAACCGAAGGCGGGGGAAGATTTTTACCTCCGCGGATCCGTTCAGCAAGAGCAATCTTCTTTCCCACGTGGACACCTTTGACGCGTGCGGTGGGGGCCAGCACCTGTCCCTGATTCCGGCAAGGCCCGTTGAGTTCAACGTGTTCACCCTGACCTCCCCCCCGCGACTGGTGGTGGATGTGATCCTGAGCCGGATGGATCCCATGCGGGAAGAGAAGAAACTTTCCCTCAGGACCCTTGCCCTTTTCGGGGACCAGGTCTGTTTATTCCTCGAGAAGGCGGCTGACGCCGGAATGACCCCCAGAATCCTGGCCGACAGTGGTGGGAACGTGTTCGGGGAACTCGGGCTGTTTGACAACCCGGATGAGGCGTTCAATATCCGGCAGCGACTCAACACGTCCCTCGGCCGCAACTTTGCCCTGACCATAAGAGCGAGGGGGATGATGGAGATGCCGGCGGTGCTGCCGTAAAGATAGTCCAAAGTCCAATGCCCAAAGACCAAAGAGGGGCCGTGCAGAGTGCAAAGGAGTTCGTTTAACGTTTGTGGTTTTCTTTGGGCTTTGGGCGTTGGGTTTTGGTCCAGATCTTACGGCCTTTCCATCA
The DNA here is from genome assembly GCA_965603295.1 of uncultured bacterium. Lineage (GTDB taxonomy): Bacteria > BMS3Abin14 > BMS3Abin14 > BMS3Abin14 > BMS3Abin14 > JAFGWO01. Next base: position 6,003 of record CBFDCL010000069.1, read on the forward strand.
CGAACAGCAACGGCGGGGCCTGGTCCGGGTCGAAATTCCTCACATGCATCCCCTCGGACAGGATCTCTTCCCCCCCATGGGAGCGAAGGCCCCCTTTGAGCATCAGTTCGTAGGCCGTTGCGTACGTGTAAACGGCATCGTATCCCCAGTGCCATGCCATATCCAGCGTCCTTTTTATCAGCTCGGTAGCCACACCGAGGCCCCGGGCCTGGGCCCGGGAATCCTCTCTCACCAGGATGAAGGTCAGTCTCATCACGAGTTGGTCGGGGGAATAAGGGTTCCCCCGGGAGGCAAAGGGCTCAAACGCCTGGTACCCGATAACGGTGTCACCTAAAAGGCAGAGCAGGACCCTTCCTCTGCACCTTTCCATGGAGGAGAAAACATCCGACCAGGGGCCGAACTGGTTTTTCTGGAGTTCGTCGATCTGGGCCCGGGAATTTTCTTCCCTCAGCGTCCTGTAAATCAGGTCCCCGTGGACAAGGGCCCTTTTGATCTGGTCACGTATGAACGTTCTGTCGCGCTCGTTGTTGTTCATTATTTCAAATTTCTAATAACCGATTCTTAATTGCTTTATTTTTTGAATTTTGAAATTTGAAATTTGAAATTATCTTCCCCCGGCATGATCTCTGCGAACGTCTCGATGGAATAGAACCGATCGGAAACCGTCGCCGGCCTTGTGCTGCTGGATCGGGCGACGTGGACGAGGTACCGGATTCCGTACAGGGCGGCGGAAACGAGGACCGCCTCGGTGTCCTCGCCAAGGAGGGTTTTTTCCGGATCAAAGGGGATTATTTTTGCCAGCTCACCCCAGAACGCCGGGTCCTCCTTCGGTAGGCCGATGCTGTGGGAAGTGACGACATCGTGAAAAAGACCCGAAAGGGCGGTTTTCTCCATCTTCAGATCCAGTGTCTTGCCGTGGGCGTTGGTTACAAGACACACGCGCTTCCCGGCCGACCGAAGGGCATCGAGAAAAGGGATCACATGGGGATGGACGGCGATGAGGTGGTCAATCTGCTTTTTGAGGGCAGGTATGTCCAGGCCGAGTTCTCCGGACCAGTAGTCTAGGTCGGTCCAGTTCAGTGTTTTCTCCTGGATCCGGTAAAGATCCATCAATTTTTTCTCCGCCGCCTCAATCGTGACCCCATATCGGATCGCGTATTGGGAAGGGACGTACTTTTCCCAGAAATGATCGTCGAAATGTTTGTCCAGCAGGGTCCCGTCCATATCCAGGAGGACTGTTTCGATCAAGGTCCAATCGGGGTGGGGGAGATCAGGGAAAGTCATCGTCACGCTCGCAAATTACGGTCTTAAATAACGTATTTCGACCCAGTTCCTGGCACCTGGATACCAGGATAACAGCCCAAAGCCCAATGTCCCAAGCCCAAAGAAAACCATGTTGGACGTTAAACCCACCTTCAAGCAAGTCTTGGGTGAGCAAACATTAGACGTTGGACGTGATTTCAACTTCAAACCTCAAACCTCAAACTTCAAACCTTTACTTCCCCTGACAACGCCGAAATACACCGCCAGGGCCCATATCGTCCCCAGGGCCAGGATGATCGTTCCCACGATCACCATCCGGATACCGGGATCCTTGTGCACACGATATAGGCCCCTTGGTGTCCGGGTCAACTCTCCCAGGGAAATGCCAACACCCCCGATAACAGCCGCGCCTCTCATCCCGGGGGCGGCTGAAAGGAAAGCGCTGCCGATGGTTTTTCCCTCCTCCCCTTTCATGAGGACAAGGATGCCAGGACCAACGACGCCGCCCCGTTCCTGGCCCGCGGGCAGCACCCCTCCCAAGACAAGGGACCGGCCATCGGCAAGGGTGTTTTCCTCACCGGGGGACAACCGCATGGCCCCCGAGTTGGAGGTGCCCACGACTCCCCCCGTTACCGCCAGCCCGTAATTCTCCGGTGGGTAAACGACCATGCTGCCCCGGATCATGGGGTGGTTGGCGCGGGCCGTTCCGAATAACGGGTCCCCTTCTTCGGGGAAAAGGACAAGGCTGCTTCTCGTGTCCACGGCCGCCCTCTCCGGAGGGCCGACGACATCAAACTGCCGGAGCATAAGGGAAACATCCATTTCCGGAACCCGAACCGCTTTACCCTCCTGAAGGATGACTTCGCTCCTTACGCCAAAGGCGCTCCCGACGACGAACCCTGCGAAGATCAGGAGAAAACCGAGATGGACCATGAATTCGGCCAGGCCCCGCAGCTGTTTTTTTCTTCGGAAAAACCAGTTGACGGTGCAAAGGAGGAGGCTCACCACCATGAGCCATGAAAGAGCAACCAGGATGTAGATCCAGAGGGAATCCGGGAAGATCTCCGGAGCCACCTTCCCGAGCCAGGCGTTGAATGGATAGGTGTCCATCTCTCGCCAGAAACCGGGGTCGCGAAAATAGGCCATGACGGAACCCACCCCGAGGTCAAGACACCACAGGATCGCGAGGACCACGAAGGAAACCGGGTGTACGGCCATGTTCCAGCAGGCGGATGCCAGTCGGCCTATCGTTCGGTTTTTCCCACCCGGGCTCATCATTATGACACCGTAAATCCCGTTCCCTGTCTTTCCACCTTCAGTTCCCGGGGAGAAGGGGGTGGGAGGTGGTAAAAAGAAGCCCCAGCCCCAGGTAAGTGAAAAGAACAAGGGCAAATCCGCCCAGGGTGAGGGTATTGAGCGGCCATCCCTGCCATTGCGGCCGTCCGCGTATGTGAAGGAGCCCGGAATAGTAGAACCACAGGATCCACGACCAGAGTCCCTTGATCCTCCAGGTCCAGTAAGAACCCCAGGCGAGGTAAGCCCAGAGGCTGCCGGCGATCATGCACCATGTAAAGAGAATGTAGCCAAGATAAAGCCCCTCATCCATCATCCTGCGTTCCCCTCCCAGTGGGGAAGCAGGCCACCCGGTCATCCGATAGATCGCCATGAGAGCCGCGACCCCGAAAAGGCCATATGCCGCGAAGGATGTGGCCACGTGGATCAGGAAGAGAGGGGTGTCGATAGCAGGGGTCAGTGGCATCACCGCCGTGGGCCCCCTGCCGGCGAGGAGAAGAGCCAGTAAAGAGAAGACCATCGCCACCGGGAGGAAAGTCTCGGCCCTGTACCGCCGGTGAAAGTAAACGGCAGCCCCCGTCATCCAGAGAGCGAGGAAATGCTGGGTCTCGAAAAGCCCCGTGACGGGGAGGTGCCCCCCCGCTTTCCAACGCCCCGCGAGAAGGATCAGTTGGGAAAGGAGCCCGCCTACCGCGAAAAAAAACGCCAGGTTCCGCCCAAAGCGCCGTGTGAGCATAGCCGCGAACCCGGACAGGGCCGAAAGACCGTACAGCGCGAGAGAAAAATTATGTAGGACGATCGTTGTTTTTTGCATCATAGGATTCCGGAAAATCCGGTGGCGTATGATAGGGAGAATCCGAATTTAAATTCAAGGGGAAAGGTTATAGGGGGAAAGGGGAAACAAATCTCAAATATTGGCTAGTGCATTGAATGACAAACCGCAACCTCATACTTCAAACCTCAAACAGCAAACTTCATCCTTTTTTCCCTTTCAACTCTCAACTCTCAATTTTCAACTTATGAACCGTTACTTTCCCTTGACACTTTTGTCTTCAGAGCCAAGAATTCCCCTGTCCGCATGCGACCTGTTTTGGAGTCGGTTGCAGTCTGAAGGAGCTGGAGGGTATTTTAGCATTGGGAACACCTGAAAAAACCAACCGCCTGATTGAATCCAGGAACCCCTACCTGCTTCAGCACGCCCGAAATCCTGTGGACTGGTATCCCTGGTCCTCCGATGCGTTCGTGGAAGCGGTTTCCCGGGACAAACCCATATTCCTCTCCATCGGGTATTCCACCTGCCACTGGTGCCACGTCATGGAAGCCGAATCGTTCAGCGATCTCGAGGTCGCCGGTCTCATGAACGACACATTCGTGTGCATCAAGGTGGATCGGGAAGAACGACCGGATCTGGACGCAATCTACATGGCGGCCTGCCGCCAGATAACAGGCTCGGGCGGCTGGCCAACGACCATTATCATGACCCCTGACAAGAAACCGTTCTTTGCCGGCACCTACTTCCCCCGGAACGGAGAAGGCGGGCGGATCGGGATGCTCCAGCTTATCCCCAAAGTGAGGGATCTGTGGGAAAACAGAAAGGGCAAAGCCCAGGCCGCAGCCGAGGAGGTGGTGGCCAGCCTCCGGACCGCCCTTTCCCCGGAACCCGGGGGCCGTCCCAGGAAAGAGATGGTGGAGGAAGCTTTCCGGCAGATTTCGGGACTTTTCGACGAGGAATATGGCGGGTTCGGGACAGCGCCCAAGTTCCCCACCCCTGTTAACCTCTTTTTCCTCCTTCGGCACTGGCTGAGATCGGGAAAACCCGAGAATCTGGACATGTGCCGGCAGACCCTGCAGGCCATGAGGCAAGGCGGTATCTACGATCACATCGGGTATGGTATCCACCGCTATTCCACGGATCGAAGATGGCTGGTTCCCCATTTTGAGAAGACGCTCTACGATCAGGCCCTTGTGGCCATGGCCTGCATCGAAACATTTCAGGCCACCCATGAGGATGAATTCAAGGAAATGGCGCAGGAGATCCTCCTCTATGCCCTCCGTGACCTGAAAAGTCCCAACGGCGGGTTTTATTCCGGCGAAAATGCCGACAGCGACGGGGTAGAGGGCGGATTCTACACATGGACGGCGGAAGAGATCGACCGAATCCTCACCGGGGAAGAACGGACCGTTGCGAGGAACATCTTCATCATCACGGAAGGAGGAAACGAACCGGCCAGGGCCGGACCCCCTACCGGGAGGAACATCCTCCGTTTAAAGGCCCCCTTTTCCAGTCTCTCAAAGGAGTTGGGTTTTCCCTCCGACCGCCTTCGAGAGATCCTCAAATCCGTCCGGGATAAGCTTCTTGAGGCACGATCCGGTCGAACCAGGCCTTCCCTTGACACAAAAGTCATGACCGACTGGAACGGCCTCATGATCGCGGCATTGTCCATGGCGGCCGGGGCTTTCGAGGAGCCGTACTTTGCCGACGAGGCCCATAAGACCCTTGCTCACATCCAAGAAAACATGAGGGGGGAAGGAGACCATCTGCTCCATGTCCGGTATGGCAGGAAGGAAACCATACCGGCCTTCCTGGACGATTATGCCTATCTCCTCTGGGGGATGATGGAACTATACCAGTCCACATTCAAATCAACGTACCTTACCGGAGCCATATCTCTTGCCGACGAGATGGTCGGGCTTTTCTGGGATGACGAGGGCGACGGCCTTTTCTTTTCCCCGCGGGGCAGCGGACCCCTTCCCTTCAGGTACAAGTCCGCGACCGACGGAGCTCTCCCTTCCGGCAATGCTGTTGCGGCCATGAACCTGCTACGGATCGGGAGGCTCACGGCAAAACCCGCTTACGGGGAAATGGCCGCGTCCATCGGAAAAACCTTCTGCAAATCATCGGAACGAAACTCGCCTGCCCACATCCATCTTTTTTCCGCATTCAACATGGCCCTTAACCCAGGTACGAAAGTCCTCATAACCGGAAACCCGTCATGGGAGGACACGCTGGAAATGATCTCGGTTTTCCGCCGTTCTTTCCTGCCCAACACGGTTGCGGCGTTTATCCCCTCAACGTCCAAAACCCCATCCATCGCCGGGCTGATTCCCTACGTCAAGAACATAGGAACGTTCCACGGACAAGCCACCGCTTACGTCTTCGAGGATTTCCTCTCCCGGGCCCCCACCACGGATCCAAAAAGCATGATTTCCACGATCATTGAAGTGGAGAGGAATGGGGGGGAGGGGAACTGAGAATTGAGAATTGAACGTTTCTCTTTAATTTTCAAACTCTTTTTTCCTCTTCTTGACACCCCTGACCCTCCCTGTTAGTAGAC
>CBFDCL010000070.1:0-11888 GCA_965603295.1 uncultured bacterium
GCGAGGAGGATGAGCGGCACTGAAAACGTGCCGGATCGGATGAACAGCGTTCCTGTTCGCACTCTTTATGAACACAACAGGGAGGACCTCGAACTGGAGATCCTCGCTGGTTTCGAAGGGCTCGACCGGAAAATAAGGGCCTCCCGAATTCAGAAGCCGGGCCTTGCCCTCGCTGGGTTCCTGGATCAGCTTCACGGAGAAAGGGTCCAGATCGTCGGGCAGACCGAGCTTTCCTACCTGGACACCCTGGAAGATAAGGTGGCTGAAAACAGGCTTGAAAAGCTCTGTTCCGCGGACGTTTCCTGCCTGATCCTCACCAAAGCCCTGGCTCCCCCCCCTGCGCTGCTGATCTACTGTGACCGGTTTGGTCTGACCCTTTTCAAGACCCCTTACACTTCCTCAAACCTGATCCGCAGGGTAACGGCGTATCTGGAGGATATCCTTGCCCCGGAAACCTCCCTTCACGGCTGTCTCGTGGATGTCTTCGGCGTGGGTATTTTCATCATCGGCAAAAGCGGGATTGGCAAGAGTGAATGCGCCTTGGGGCTCGTGGAGAGGGGACACCGGTTCGTAGCGGACGATCTGGTGGTGATCAGAAACAAGGTGCCGGGAATCCTTGTCGGCCGCGCTGCGGAACTCATCAGAAATCACATGGAGATCCGGGGCCTGGGCATTATCAACATCAGGGATCTGTTCGGTGTGTCCTCTATCCGGCAGGGCCAGAAGATCGATCTTGTCGTTGAGCTTGTCCCGTGGGAACCGGAAGTGGAGGTGGAGCGGCTCGGTCTCGATGAACACGGTTACTCCATCCTCGATGTCGAGGTCCCTCACCTTGAGATCCAGGTTCGTCCGGGGCGGGATCTAACCCTAATCCTCGAGGTGGCTGCCAGGAACCACCTTCTCAAGAGGATGGGATATCACGCGGCCAGGGAGTTCGAGAAAACCTTCTCGGAGAGGCTTTCGGAGCAGCCCCGGAAACGCGGCAGCCTTGATCTGGATCCGGCCGAATGACCGATACCGAATTTCTCATCATCTCAGGATACTCCGGGTCCGGAAAGACAACCGCTTTGAGATCCCTGGAGGATATGGGTTTTTTTGCCGTGGACAACCTTCCTGTAGGTTTACTGCCCTCTTTTGTCGAGCAGGCTTCCCACCCGGAATCCCCCGTTTCCAGGGCGGTCATGGTCATGGATATCCGGGGGAGGGAGACCGTCGGCCTGTATCCCGAGGCCATCCGGTCTCTCCGGGACAAGGGGACCAAGATCGCCCTGGTCTTCCTTGACGCTTCTCCCGAAACTCTTCAAAAACGGTTCAGTGAAACGAGGAGGGTTCACCCCCTGGACCCGTCCCTTTCCCTTCCTGAAGCCCTGGTTCGGGAGCGAAAGATCCTGGAACCGATCCGTCAGGCGGCTGATATCTATATCGACACCACGGATCTCGGTCATCACGATCTCAGGAAGCTGATGAAGGACCGCTTCGGGGTTGAGGAGGACCGGGACAAGATGCTGCTTTCCTTCGTTTCTTTCGGTTTCAAGTCCGGCTTGCCCAAGGAATCGGACCTTGTCATCGACGTTCGTTTTCTGGCCAACCCTTTCTTCGTTGTTGGCCTGCGGGAGAAGGACGGCCGGGATCCGGAGGTCAGGGAATTCGTTGATACGGCATCCGGGACGGAGGAGTTCGTCGAGCGGTTGATTTCCTTTGTGGACTACCTCTTGCCGAAATACCTTGAAGAGGGAAGGGGCTATCTCACCGTGGCCATCGGGTGCACGGGGGGACGGCATCGCTCTGTTGCAATCGTCGAACGGATATCGCAATATTTCGTGGACCGGGGACCCGTCTGGGTTCAGGTAAAGCATCGCGATCTGCCGGAGGGCTGAGACATATGATGAACAATTTTGGTGTCGTTGTTGTCTCTCACGGGGATCTGGGGCAATCCCTCCTGGAAACGTGCAGAATGATCACCGGTGAGATGTCGGGGATCGTCAGCGTTTCCGTCGGTTCTTCCGACGATGTGGAAATGGTGTGCGAAAAGATCTCCGCCGCCATTCAGGATGTAAAAGGTCCGGACGGGGTGATCCTTCTTGTCGATATGTTCGGAGGAACCCCTTCGAATATCGCCCTTTCTTTTCTGACGGGCAAGGATGTGGAGGTTGTGACCGGTGTCAACCTGCCTATGCTCACCAAGCTCTTTGCCTTTGGCCCCAAGATACCCCTGCACGAGGCTGCGGTCCTTCTCAGGGATTACGGCCGGGAACATATCAAAGTGGCCACCGAATATCTTATCGGTGACTGATCGTGTCCGTCGTTCTCGCCAGAGTGGACGACAGGCTGGTTCACGGTCAGGTGATCGAAGGCTGGGTTCCTTATGTTTCGGCGGATGTGGTTATCGTCGCGAGCGATGAGATTTATCTTGATCCTGGCAGATGCCGCCTGTTGACACTTATCGCTCCTGACCACGTCCATCTGATCGTCGTCCCCCTTCAGAAGCTGGGAAAGCTCCTTCGGGACAGGGATTCCTCAAATATGCTCCTTCTCTTCGAGGATCTTGACGGCGTTCTCTCAGCCCTTGAACTCGGTGTGAACCTCGATCGCGTCAATCTCGGGAACCTGCATCATGTCAGAGGCGGTGTGGAGGTTACGCCGGGTATTTACCTTAACAGAAAAGATATCCAAGCGGTTCGCGACCTCACACGGCAAGGGGTTTTTGTCGAGGCCCGGGAAGTGCCTGACAGCAAGCCTTGTGACCTCATGGAATTCATCAAAAGGACCGAGGGGTTGATATAAATGAGCAACCCACTGTTGCAGATCCTCGTTGCCTCCGTTTTCGCGGGCGTTATCAGCATCGACCTCGTGGCTTTCGGCCAGTTCCAGCTGTCTCGCCCCGTGGTGGCCGCGTCCCTCCTCGGTCTTCTCCTGGGCTGCCCCGCTGAAGGGGTCGTGGTCGGCCTGATCTTTGAACTCCTCTTCCTGGACTCTTTGCCGGTGGGATCGTTCATCCCGGATCAGGCCCTTTTCCCCGCCCTTACGGCTGTCGTTATCGTCGGCGTGGGGCAAGCCCCCGGTGTCCTTCCCGTGGCCGTCATCGTAGCGATCCCATCCCTTGCCGCGAGCCGTTGGGCGGATACACAATGGAGACGGAGCAATGAGAGGATATATAACAAGGCCGAAATTTACCTCCGTCTGGGAAGGTCCGACCTTGCCGAAATGCAGCACCGGTTCGCCGTCCTGAGGGCCGGGTTTTTTCACTTCCTGGCTTTCCTTTTTTCCTGTTCGATCCTGGTTCCCGTCTGCGGGATCGTGGTGAAGGGGATCCCCGGTTCCCCGGCTTTCCTCACTGTAGCCGCTGCCGTGCCCTTCCTGACCGGTCTCGCCGCCCTGTCCGCCGACCGGGTTCGAAGGAGGGGTTGGATCGGTTTCGCTGTTGGCCTTTCCTTCGGTGTCCTGACAGGTCTGGTGTGAGGCCGTTTATGAAGATGTCCATCCAGGATCGCTTCACCATATTTCTCCGGTCCCTCTCGGTTCAGGGTTCGTGGAATTTTCCGAGGATGCAGGGGCTCGGATTGTTCTACGTTCTGGCACCATGGCTGCGGAAGGTTAGCGGAGAACGGTTTCAGGAGGCCTGCAGGCGGCACCTTGGATACTTCAACACGCACCCGTTTTTCGTGCCCTACGTTGCCGGTGTGATCGCCCGTCTTGAACAGGAAGGGAAGGGTGAGGAAAGCGTTCGTGCGAGGAACAGCATGATGGGTCCCCTGGGCGCCTTGGGCGATGGTCTTTTCTGGGCAAATGTCCGTCCGGCAGCCGTACTCCTTGCTGTTGCGGTTTCCTTCCGCTGGCCGTGGGCCGCCGCCCCCGTTCTGCTTGTTGCCTTCAACGCGATCCATCTTCCGGAAATGTGGGATGGTATTAGGGCAGGTTTTCGCCGAAGCGACAACCCCTTCGAAGCCATCTCCACCGGGAGGGGAAAGAGCATCTCATACTTTTCCGGGCATCTCGTCATGCCGGCATGCGGTTTTATCCTCGGCGCAGCAGCGTTTCGCTCCCAGACTCCCGTGTCCGTTTTGACCCTGTTCGGGCTGGGCGTATTACTTTTTCGCAGGAAATTCAAAATACCGTCTGTTTTCGGTTATCTTCTCGCCGCCGCTCTTCTCCTGGGCGCGGCGGGGGTCAGGATGAGGTTGCCATGGTTCATGTAAAATTAATCGTCTGCAACGATCTCGGTTTCCATGCCCGGGCCGCAGCCAGATTTGTCCAGGAATCTTCCCGCTCCCAGAGCGATGTCTGGCTTTCCAAAGGTTCCCTGAGGGTGAACGGAAAGAGTATCATGGGCATCCTGACCCTGGCTGCCGCCAAGGGGGAGGAAATAACCGTTGAAGTCGAAGGGCCTGACGAGGGGGAAACCCTCGATGCGCTTGGGAGCCTTGTACGCCGCGGTTTCGAGGATAAAAATGAGGACTAGATCTGCAAGTTCCTTGTTAAGAGGGTGAGGGTCTGCTAGTTAAGAACGTTGTTGTCTAGATTATTAAAATGCTGAAGGGAGTGATTTGATGAGCATGACAAACTTTCTTTTCACTTCGGAATCCGTCACGGAAGGCCATCCGGACAAGATCTGTGATCAGATTTCCGATGCTATTCTCGATGAGATCATTGCCGTGGACCGTAACTGCCGAGTCGCCTGTGAAACCCTTGCGACCACCGGACTTGTTGTTATAGCTGGGGAGATCACGACGGAAGTTTACGTTGAGATCCCAGATGTGGCCAGGAGAGTGATCCGGGATGTGGGGTACGACAGTTCCGATATGGGTTTCGACTGGGAATCGTGCGGTGTTCTGACATCGATTCACAAACAATCTCCGGATATTGCCATGGGGGTCGACCCGGGAGGGGCCGGCGATCAGGGGCTGATGTTCGGTTACGCGTGCACTGAAACGGATGTTCTGATGCCCATGCCCATCGTCTATGCTCACGCGCTGACCAGGAGGCTTTCCCAGGTTCGGAAGGAGGGGGTTCTTGACTTTCTGAGGCCGGACGGCAAATCGCAGGTTACCATCGAATACCACGATCATACACCCATCCGCGTAGAGGCGGTCGTCGTCTCATCGCAGCATTCCCCCGAAGCCACCGAGGAGCAGATCCGGGAGGGTGTCATCGAGGAGGTGATCAAGAAAACACTTCCGGTGGAGATGCTCGATGAAAACACCCGGTATTTTGTCAACCCAACGGGCCGGTTTGTGGTAGGCGGACCCATGGGTGACACGGGGCTCACGGGCCGGAAGATCATCGTGGACACCTATGGAGGCCAGGGGAGCCACGGCGGAGGGGCTTTTTCGGGGAAAGATCCTTCCAAGGTGGACCGTTCCGCTTCATACCTTGCAAGGTACATTGCCAAAAATGTGGTAGCAGCGGGCCTTGCCGAACGGTGCGAAGTGCAGCTGGCGTACGCTATCGGTGTGGCGGACCCTGTATCGGTGATGATCAATTCCTTCGGTACCGCAAAAATACCGCCCGACAGCATCGCCCGGGCTGTCCGGGAGGTTTTCCCTCTTAAACCGCGGGAGATCATTAAGGAGCTGGACCTGCTCAGGCCGATTTATGAAAAGACAGCTGTTTACGGCCATTTCGGACGAAAAGGGGCTGAATTCACGTGGGAAAAAACCGACAGGGTCGCCGACCTCAGGTCCGCGACAGGAGTGTAATACAACATGAACTATCATATCAGGGATCTTAACCTTGCCGAGGATGGACGCCTCCGGATCGAGTGGGCGGCGCAGACTATGCCGGTCCTGGCTCTCATTGAGGAGCGGTTCCGCAAAGAACGACCGCTGGAAGGGGTGAGGCTGGCAGCCTGCCTTCATGTGACCACGGAAACGGCTCAGCTTATGAAGACCCTCAAGGCCGGAGGTGCGGAAGTGTTCCTGTGCGCTTCCAACCCCCTCAGTACGCAGGACGACGTAACAGCCTCCCTCGTGTCGGACGAGGAGATTCCGGTTTTTGCCATTAAGGGGGAGGACAACGACACTTACTATTCCCATATCCAGGCTGTTCTGGACGCCGGGCCCCACCTGACCATGGATGACGGGGCCGATCTTGTTTCCGTCCTTCACACCAAGAGATCCGATCTTCTGGCCGACATGATCGGCGGCACGGAGGAGACGACTACGGGGGTTATCCGGCTCAAGGCCATGGCGGCGGACGGGGTGCTGAGGTGTCCTGTCGTGGCGGTCAACGATGCGGATACCAAGCACCTTTTCGACAACCGGTACGGGACGGGGCAAAGCACGGTGGATGGTATCCTGCGGGCCACGAACAGGCTGATATCGGGATCCGTGTTCGTCATCGCCGGGTACGGCTGGTGCGGACGGGGTCTGGCCATGCGGGCGCAGGGGATGGGCGCGAGGGTCATCGTGACGGAAGTGGACCCTGTGAAGGGGCTGGAAGCCCTCATGGACGGTTTTTCCGTTATGCCGATGGACCAGGCTGCCTCCTTGGGGGATTTCTTCTGTACGGTTACGGGAAACATCCACGTTATCAGGGCCGAACACTTCCAGGCAATGAAAGACGGGGCCATTGTATCGAATGCGGGACACTTCAATGTGGAGCTGGATTTAGAAGCCCTTGCGGAGGTGACGCGGAACCGGCGGATCATCCGGCCTTTCATGGAAGAATTCACCCTTGTAAACGGAAACCGGGTTTATATCCTGGCCGAGGGAAGACTAGTCAACCTGTCCGCCGCGGAAGGGCACCCCTCCAGTGTCATGGATATGAGCTTCGCCAACCAGGCCCTTTCGGCCGAGTATATGGTCAAGGAGGGCAGCCGGCTTGAAAAGGACGTGTATTCGGTCCCGGTCCAGATTGACCACGAGATTGCCCGTCTGAAGCTTTCCGCCATGAAGGCCCGGATCGATACCCTCACTGAGGAGCAGGTCAAATACCTCAGCTCATGGGATATGGGTACGTAACAACAGGACCAAAGTCCAACGTCCAAAGTCCAACGGGAGATCAACGGCTCGCGAAAGGGGGCCGCTCAACTTCAAACCCCGAACCTCAAACTCCAAGCTTCAAACTATAAAAAAACCCGCCTCTTAAGAGGCGGGTTTTTTGCGTTCTTTTGAGTTGTTGTTACTTGGCGGCCCCTTCCACTTTGGGCAGGAACCCCTTGCCGCTCCACTCCACCCAGGAGTAGTCGTAGACACGGACATTGGGGAAGCCCAGCGCCTTGAGGATGAAGAAGGTGTTGGCGGCGAAGTAGCCCGTGTTGCAGTAGGCGATGACCTCTTTGTCAGGGGTCACGCCAAGGCCGGCGTACATTTCAACCAGCTCTGCGGGATTCTTCAGGTAGGTTTTGTTTTCCCAGTTGGCCAGGGTGAGGGCGTTGACTGAGGTGGGGAGGCGTCCGCCGATGGCGGCTTTGGGGTGCTTGGCATCGCCTTTGTATTGCGCGGCGGGCCTGGCATCGAGGAGGACCACGTTAGGGTCCCCCATGTTTTTCATGATGTAGCTCGCGGTGGCCAGAAGTTCCGGCTGGGCTGTGCTGACAAAGATCTCCGGGTCGACGGTTACGGCCTTAGCGTCCACGGGAAGCTTCTGGGCGGTCCACTCGGGCCAGCCGCCGTAAACGAGGGCAACCTTATCGTGGCCGGCGTACTTCAGCTCCCAGAAAAGACGGGTGGCGTCCCAACCTTCGGCATCGTAAAGAACAACCATAGTGTCGTTGCTGATTCCCAGCTGCCGCCCGAAGAGCTCTTCCTGGTCCTCGAGGCCGCGCCTGACGCCTATGGTCTCCCATGCGCCCACGACGCGCAGCTGTTTAAAGACGTTCAGGAATACGGCTCCCGGAACGTGGGCCTTGTCATACGCAGCCTGATCTCTCCGGCAGTCAATAATGCGGACGTTCGGAGCGCCGATCAGCTCCGCGGCCTGGTCCGCCTTGATAAAGACCTTATCGGCGGAAGCCTGACCGACGGCCAGGGGAACGACGGTCATCACCATGGCCAGAATCAGGATCAAACGGGTTGTGTGCTTCATCTTTCTCTCCTTTCAACATGTCCATTTTATGGGAGCAGGGGTTTCCTGAACCCACGGGTGTCCTCGATCAGAAATAACTGGGCTTTTTCTTGGCCGGTTTTTTCTCTGTCTCAGGGACATCCTGCTTTTCCGGGATCTGGTCGTCTGGAACGATGACCAAGGCGTTTGCCTTGAGCATCCCGGGCTTTAACTTTTCCCCGGTGAGGAAAAGGTCCTTGTTTCCGTGACAGTTGTTGCAATTTCGGCTCTGGGAAGTCACACGCTGAATGTTGTGCGGCGAGGCGTATTTCCAGTTGTTAAGGTTATCAAAACCGGGCAGCAGACCCTTGCCGTAGTAATCGAAGGTTGTGGGGACCGCGGGCACCCGGCGAACCAGCGTCCACTTTTCCGGGCGGTCCTCGTCAGGATTCGGGTTCAGACCGATAAGGAGAAGCTCCTCCTCGTCCGGGTTTTTGAAATAGGCCAGCCCCTTTCCGTCAAGGCCCACATGACAGCCGTAGCAGTTGGCGTAAGGCTGGGAATGGCAGACATAGCAGGAGACCAGGTCCTCGTGAATGGTGTGTTGCTCGATATCCGTATCCGGTTCGTGGCAGTCGCTGCACTGGGCCAGATTCTTAACATCGTAGCGGTCCTTGTGATCGGACCTGCCGTCGCCGTGAAGGTCTTTCTCCGAATGGCATTCCATGCAGTCCATGTCATGCCTCGTGTAATGCACGTCCCCCTGGCCGGTTTCGCCCGTGAACTCGTTGCCCACACGGCTCCCGTGACAGGCCGTACACTGGTTGGTCTGATCCGGCTTCTTGTTGAACTTGTGCCCGTCAATAAAGCCGCCTTTGGCAGTGTTGGGCCGGCTGATGTGGCATTCGCCGCAGCTGGCGTGACAGCTGAAACAGTGGTTGTCCATCCCCTTGTCCAGAAGGGCCAACTGCTGGGCGGGGGCCGATCCCGCCCGACGATGAATCATCGGTTTATAGGTTGCGAGGGTGTAGTGCAGGGAAGTTCCGGCAAGCTTTGCCTCGGACTCGTGACACTCCCCGCAGGCGGCGGTGGCATCGGGAAATGTGGGGTCAACTACCATTCCGGTATGCGCTTTTGCCATCTGGGGTGCTTTCGGGTCTCCGCCATGGCACTCGGTACAGCTGATCTCGCCATGGTCGGTCTCGAGAAAGCCCGGGTCAACCAAAACTTTTTCGTGCAGCTCCAACGGAGCCACCGAGCCGCCTCACCCCTTGCCCGCCGATTCGGCGGATGCTTCGGGCTGCGGCAGGTTTTTTGCGATGGCCTTAAGCTTTTCGACGTTTGTATGGCAGTTGATGCATTCAGAGGCCGCGGCCGGAACTGCCGCGGTCAGGACAAACACCAGAAAAAGAACGGTTCCCGGGTATTTCACTGTCCCCCCTTTCTTAGAAACGATGATCCCATGTGGATGTGAAATCCGACGACAGCGGTAGAAAATCTGAAATCAAACCATTCTGTCGGAAATATCAAGGGGTGTATTCTCATATTTCACCACTTTTCTCAAGGGAAACTCGAACGCAGGAGAGCTATTCTTGATTTTTGGCCGTTTTACGGTGACCCGAAAAAATATCAGGTCAATCGGGGTCTTCGGATCACCCCCAGGGCGATCAGCCCGAGGGACAGGAACACGATCTGGGAGGCCCAGGCGGCGGCCGGAGCAGGCATAAGCCCCGAATATCCCAGGGAGAGGCAGAAGGAGAAAGCGGACCAGAAAAGGATGGCGAGGAAAATACTCAACCCGACTCCGAGGGGTACTCCTCCGCGGATGGGAACGAGGAGACCCACGGGGAGGGCGATCACAGTGAAGATGAGGGAAAGGGCGGCCGCGGAGGATTTGCGGTAGATCCTCACGTTATGCCAGTCGGATGGGAGTCCCGCTTTCCGGAGATTCGCCACATACCGGATCAGCTCCGCCCGGCTCATTTCCTCGGGTTTTCGGCGAACCCGGTGGAACTCCTCGGGGTGGACCAAGATCGGCAGGGGCCTGTTTGCCAGGATCCTGGTTTCAGAGATCATGTTATCGCTGAAAAGGCGAAGGTAGGCCTCGTCGGCAATCCAGGTTCCATTCTGCCAGCGGGCCAGAGGGGCGTCTATGCGCAGTTCGAGTTCCCTTAACCCCTTCCCGGCGAACTGAAGCACCGTTGGTTCGACCAGAACGGTGCCCTCTTCCTGGGCGGACCGGATGTAGACAATCCGGTTTCCCTCGAGGAGCCAGATCCGCTCGGTCCCCACGACGAACCCTCCCGATCCCGGTCCGGATCTCACCAGGTCCCTGCTGATCCTGTTCGCCCCCGGGGCCACCGTTTCGTTCACATAGTAGGAAAACAGGCTTACCACGATGGATGCCGCGAGAACGGGGGTACTGAAACGGACGATACCCCATCCTGAAACAAGAATTGCGGTCATCTCTCCGGAGCGTTTCATCCCGGTCAGGGTCAGCATCGTGGCCACGAGGGCCGCGATGGGAGTCATTTGATAAAACATTGTGGGGGTCTTCAGGGCGAAATGGATGGCTATCGTGGAAGGGGGCACGCTCCGCTTGACCAGTTCCAACATTGATAAGGCCATGTCACCGGCCATATAAGCAGCCACGAGAACGATCAAGGAGGGGATAAAGGAGAAAAACCATCTTCTGGTAATGTATCGATCCAGACGGTTCATGAGGTTGGCTCCGATCCGCGATGGCGGGGAGCGCGCTGGGTTGCGGCGTAGACCGAAAAGACGATCAAGCCAACCAGGAGCAGAACAATATCGGAGAGCCAGGCACCCAGTACGGGCTTGACAAGACCTTCATGGGCAAGGTTGGACCCGATGGAATTGAAAAAAAACGTGGCGAGAAAAAGCAGAAGGCTGCCGGAAAATGCGGTCGCTTTTCCGTGTCGACCCGTTGACACGGCCGGTGGGAAGATAATCAAGGGATACAGGAGGACCGCGACGGGCAGGGCAAGCCGCCGATTGAGTTCCAGGATGTACGTGACGGTTTCCCTGCCAGCTCTTTTTCCACCTTTTTCCTCGAGGCTGCTTCTGAGTTGGCTGCTCGATGTTGCCATCAGTACCTGCCTGGATCTGGGGCCGTCCGTCCCGGGCTGGCTTTCGATCCTCGATGTGAGGGAAAGGAAGGATCCGGACCTGTATCCTGATTTCGCTGCCGCGAGAGGGTGGATTGCCCCTTTTTCGAGTTTCAAGACGATGTCGCCGTCTCCTTCGATGGAAGGTTCCACGGTGCCTCGCCTTGCGGTGATCATTTCGCCGTTGTTTCCCCCGCCATCTTCCCTGACCATCATCAGGCCTTTGATGTCCCCTGAATTCCCATCAAAGTCACCAACGATCATAAGGGTTCCCGGAATCCCCGTGAAAAAAGTCCCCGGTTTCAGGTCGCTCAGGAAGCTTCTCCGCGTCATTTCCTCAAGACGGTTGTTGTATCGCTGAAACGTGGCGGGTCCGGCGTATGTGGTGATCAGGTACACCAGGATTCCGATAACCACGGAGGCCGCGTGAAAAGGCAGGATCAGGGTGAGGGGGGAGGTTCCCGTGGAAAGGATCGCTGTGAGTTCCCTCTCCTGTTTCAACTGCTCCAGTGTCCATATCATGGCAAGGAGGAAGGCAAGGGGAACTGTGTATGCGAGGAGGTGGGGGGTGAGAAGCAGGAACGAGATGACGAAATCGCGCAACCCCTGGGCGTGGGGAGCCAGTTGCTCCACCTGCCTCGAAGCTTGATCCATGAGAAAAAGTGTCGTGAAGACCGCCAGGGCGGTCACGAATGTGGAGTTGAACTTGACAAGAATGTAGCGGAAGATTTTCAGAGGCATAATATTATTAGTGATTAGTGATTAGTGATTAGTGAT
>CBFDCL010000071.1:0-11863 GCA_965603295.1 uncultured bacterium
CCAGGGCATAACCTTTGTGCTCAATGGCCTGGCGGATGATCCCGGCCGTTTGTTCGGCGTGTCCGGAAAAGGCCCGGGCCACGAAGGAGGCGTTCATGGCGATGGCCACCGCCAACGGGTTGAACGGCTCTTCGAACACACCGTGAACCTGCACAGGGGTAACCATCCCCAGGCGGCTGGTGGGAGACGCCTGTCCCTTGGTCAGGCCATAGACCATATTGTTGTGAACGATGTTGGTAATGTTCGGGTTTCGCCGCATGGTGTGAATGAGGTGGTTGCCCCCTTCCCCGTACATGTCCCCGTCGCCGCTTTCGGCGATGACGGTCAGGCCGGGGTTGGCAGCTTTTATCGCCGTGGCCGCAGGCAGAGCCCGCCCGTGGAGCCCGTTGAAGAAGTGGCTCTTTAAGTAGTGGGGTGTCTTGGCAGCCTGTCCGATACCGGACACAAAGACCACCTCTTCGGGCACTTTACCTATCTTTTCCAGTGCCTCCTGGACTGTCTGGAGTATCCTGTAGTTTCCGCATCCCGGGCACCATGCGATGTCGATGTCACCCATGTCGAACCGGTTTTTTCCCATAACCATCCTTTCAGTCGATCTCCATAATGGCGTCGGCCAGTTCCTCCACCGTGAAGGGCAGTCCATTGTATTTCAGAATGGCCCCATCGGGCTCGCGCCCGCCGTGTAGAGTGAGGAACTTGCCGAACTGGGCCGTGGCGTTGTTCTCCACCACGATCACCTTTTCAGCCTGTTCCAGATAACCTTGCGCCTGGTGGGGAAGGGGGTAGACCTGGGGGAAGTGGAGGTGGGCTGCGTCGGATCGCCCCGACAGCTCCAGCCCCTCGTGAATGGGTTGGCAGGTGGATCCCCATCCGACCAGGAGCACTGTAAAATCCTCCGGTCCGGTCAGGACCGGAGGCACCGGGTTTTTCATGATCAACTCAGTTTTGCCGAGCCGTTTGTCGACCTGGGCGGTGCGGACGGACATGCTCTCGGTGATATGCCCATCCTCGTCATGTTCATCGCTGTCGGCTGCTATCAGGCCTGACCCGTACCCTGGCACCCCCCGGGGAGAGATACCGTCTTTGGTAATCCGGTAGCGCTGGTACCCGCTTTTCGTCCTAACGATGTGTTTCTCGACGGATATCGCGTCCAGATCGAAGCCCGTGATGTCGTAGTACGTATCCATAGTGTACTGGTCGGTGAGAACGAATACGGGGACCTGGTAGCGGTCGGCTGTGTTAAAGGCCCGGGCAGAAAGAAAAAAGGCCTCTTCGATGGTGCCGGGGGCGTAGATCACCCGGGGAAACTCCCCGTGACCCGCGTAAAGAGCCAGCTCCAGGTCTCCCTGCTCCGTCCGGGTGGGAAGACCGGTACCGGGACCGGGCCTCTGGGCCAGGTGGATGACCAGTGGGGTCTCGACGATGCCGGCCAGACTGATCCCCTCTTCCATTAGAGCAAAGCCCCCGCCTGAGGTGGTAGCCATGGCCCGCGCCCCGGCGTACCAGGCGGCCACCGCCATGTTGACGGCGGCGATCTCATCTTCCGCCTGCTCGGCCACAATGTCGAAGGTGTCGTCGTGAGATGCCAGGAACGTCAGGACACCGGTGGATGGAGACATGGGGTAAGAAGAGATGAAGTTACAGCCGCCGGCGATGGCTCCCATGGCCACCGCTTCGGCACCATTGACCAGGATCCGGTCCGCCGTTTTCTCGTCCCTGGCAATGGGAAAGGACAGCGACCCCTCCTTACACAGCTTCTGGCCGGCTGCAAATCCAAGATCGGCGGCGGCCCGGTTCTGGTCGATAACTTCCTGCTTTTTCCCTCCGAAATACTCTTTCAGGTAGTTCCCCAGGATCGCCGGGTCCGCCTCCAGGATGCCGGCCAGAACCCCGACAGCAGCGGTGTTCTCGTAGATCTTCCCCCCCGCATCCGCTGCGATCCGCGATATGGGCACGTCCAATACCGCACGATCCAGGGAAAGGGCCCCTGCGTCCCCGACGATGACTGTGTCGCCGGTAATGCGATCCCCAACGTGGTCCGGGATTCCCGGATCCAGGGGCAGGAGAATATCGATATGTTTCGTCAGAGCCGCAACGGGACGGTCCGCCGCCCGGAGGGTTATGGTATTTAACCCGCCGCGGATCCGGGACATGTACTCCTTGGTGGAGAAAACATGGTATCCGGAGCGCTTCAGCACGCGGGACAGGATGAACTCGATGGTCTGAATCCCCTGCCCGGCCTGGCCTCCCAGGACGATGGTAACGTTGTTGATCACGGTAACCTCCAGGATAATCGGCTTCGCTTGATAATTGTCTCTAAACAATTGTTCCAGATAGAGGCAGGATGTCAAGGTATGCAATCGGAGGCCAAAGGGGTCGAGTTTTACCCTCTGATGTTTGTTGTCTATAAGGAACCGCTTGTTCTTTTAAAGGAAAAAAATGGGGATACGACCCCAGATCTTCACGGTGAGCTTTCCGGTATGATATTATTAATGTTTAAAAGGAGGATTGAATAAAGCATTTCACGTCAAATGCGAGATATTTAACCCCTTTACCGCCTCAGCGGCAAGGGGCCAGCATCAGGACAAACTGAAAACGCCATGGCCATACGTCCAACGGTTAATTATCCCGGAGAAAGGTCAGTCAAGTGAGGACTAAAAGCAAACCGCCGCCATGGAGTTCTGGAAACCTGCTCTACCATCGCTCCTTTAAACGCATGGCCACATTCAAGGGGTGCGGCGGGTGGATCCGCGGGGAGAACCATGACTGGGTGATTGTGATCCCGATTTCGGGCAGGAACTTAGAATTTAAGAGCATGGAGGAATGGTGGGACATCTCTGAAGTGGAATATATCGGGAGATTAGGCACTCTCCACCTAGTGACCCAAAACGATGGTCCACTTCATTAGCGCTCTTATCATGAGAGAAGATAACGACGAAGACCCCAATGTACACCTGGCCCGGGATTGCTGATAACAGGACGCTTGTATTGATTAACTTTCAATGAGATTTTGAAGTGTTTCCACAAGATAAATCATTCCCAGGGTGTCCAATTTGCAGTACTCTTCCATGGTAGCGCGTACCGTCTTGACTTCCTCATCGCCCACATCACTGTAAGTAACCCGGATAAATTCGTATCCTGCCTCCTCGCCTCCCATGTCGATGCCCTCATAATTGACTCCGGTCAGTGCCGGTAGAACATTCTTCATCGAAGCGCTGCCGTGCTGGGCAGGGTGGTACACGGCAAAGGACTGGAACGGGACCAGGAGGTCCACCACCCGAGGGTTGACGTCCTCTACCCACGCCCGGCAGAAAGGGTCCAAATCGGCCAGCGCCCTCAGGATCCCCTTTTCGAAAGAAGCGTTGTAGGCCACTACCGAACCGGTTAAGGGCAGCGCTTCCATAAGGGCTTTTTGAAGGGACGGCCTGGGATCGTCGGGGCCCTCGGCCAGGAACGCGTGGTGCACCGGTCCTGCCCCGGGTTCGGTAACCACGTGGAGGGAGTATTGGAACGGGATCGACTGGTAGGGCCTTGTCCCATTGTAAAGGGGTACGGCCGAGCCCAGGGTCTCGAAATCAAGGAAGGACAGCGGGTATTCAAGGGAGGCCAGGAAATCGCTCACCTGTCGGGAATCTACGATGGCTTCCCCTCTTCGGATCGCGTCGACCTGGATCCTCTGCCGCCCCGTTAATGGAACCTCCCTACCGATATCCTTAAGGTCGTTAATTCCTCGTGCAATGAGCTCAAAACCTTTTTTCTTCCCCGAGTAAAGGGTGACGGGGTGGTGCTCCGGCATAGCCTCCCAGCAGACGGAGCATAGATCGCACTTCCTGATTTCGAAGCAGTGAGGGCCTATCGCCACCTCCGGGCAATCCTTTTTCTGGATGATTCCCAGCATTCGGTCAAGGTCCCCGCCTAGCTGGTCTATGAATACATCCACATCGTCGGTGATTTCTTCTGCCGTGAGGAGGGTTTCCGGATCCACTTCCCCTTTCCTGACGTATTGGTTGTTCACGTGCATAAGATAGCAATTACGTACACTCAGTCCATTGCCTTCCACTGTATATTTCTGGATAGCCACGTCGGCCAGATGCTTTTCGGGGGAATAACGGGTAGTGCTTTTGACTTCGTAAAGATCCCATTGGTTCTCATCCACCGGGTCCAGGACGTCCACCAACACATAGGCTGCTCCGTGAACAAAACCCGCCTCGAAAATGGGAATGCGTTTTCCCAGCAGGTCTTTGGTCGAGGGCACCGTGTCCCCGGCGTAATACTTCCCCGGCGCCGCTTCTTGCCCTCCGGGAAAACGGCGGGTAGCCAGTTCCCCTATCTCGTGCCCCTGGGTAAAACGGCCCAGGGTTGCTTTATCGTGAGGCGGAAAAAGGTCCTTCCGATGGTAGGTGTACCACAACAGCTTGTCGCAGCGCAGGCCGGAAAGATAGCGGGACTTGGAAATGAGGATATTAGGGGATTCGGACATCTTCACTCTCCCGAGGATCGCCATATTCTATCCTGGTACAAGATCAGTTTAACATCGGTAGAGGATTTCGGTAGAAGCAGTCTCACGCAGAACCCCAACCTGTTTATCATTGTTTATCAGACGGTGGACAGGCGGGGTATGCGGCCTGTTTTTCAGAGCAGCCATCCGCTCTCCGCAACCTCACCAACGATTGACCAACACCTGACAAGACATTAAGGTGTATCCCATGCTGATGCGTACACCAAAGATTATAAGTGTTGCCCTGGTCATGGTGCTGGTCGCTTCATGTTCCTGGGCTCCCCGCCGGGACGGACCACCGCCGCAGCCGACGGCTGACATGACCCTGCCCGAGACAGCCAGGAGGCTGGCACCGGAGCCGGCCAAACCCGAGCCGCTGGAATCGGCCGCCCTGGTGCCGGTGGTCTGGAGCGACATAGAAGGCTGGCGGGAGGACGATCCCGCGCTGGTCCTCGATGCTTTCCAGCAAAGCTGTTCGGCCTTACGGCAGCGCCAGGAATGGCAGGGAGTGTGCGCCGAGGTGACCACCCTCGCCGGTACTTTCGAACCCGACGTACGGGCCTTTTTCGAACGGTCCTTCGCTCCCTATCAGATGAGGGGATCTGACAACGACCCGGTTGGCCTGGTCACCGGCTACTACATTCCCGATCTGCGCGGCAGCCGACAAAAGTCCCCGGACTATCCCTACCCCCTTTATCGCCGTCCCTCCGATCTCCTGGTGATTGACTTGCGCGAGATCTACCCGGAACTCGGCGGTTACCGCCTGCGCGGCCGGCTCGACGAGCAGCGCGTGCTCCCTTACTGGGACCGGGCGGAGATTGAGGGGGATCGGCGTCCCCTCGCGGGGGAGGAGCTGCTCTGGGTCGACGACCCGGTGGAGCTGTTTTTTCTGCACATTCAGGGGTCCGGCCGCATCCTCTTTGAGGATGGCAGCTGGTCGATGGTCAATTACGACGGGCAGAATGGCCACCCATACCGTTCGATCAGCAAGTGGCTGCTTGAGTGGGAAATCATGCCGCGCGAGAAGATGTCGATGCAGAACATCAAGGCGTGGGCGCGGGATAATCCATCCCAGGTGCGCGACCTGCTCAACACCAACCCCAGCTACGTGTTCTTCCGTGAGTTGCCGGGAGATGCTGAAAGCCCGCCGGGGGCCCTCGGCGTGCCGCTAACCCCGGAACGCAGTGTCGCAGTGGATCCGCGATATATCCCGTTAGGCGCCCCTGTCTTCCTGGCGACCACCTGGCCCAACAGCGACCGGCCGCTCAACAGGCTGATGATGGCCCAGGATACAGGAGGGGCGATCAACGGGCCGGTGCGGGCCGACTTCTTCTGGGGCATGGGGGACGCCGCCGGGATCGAGGCAGGTCGAATGAAACAACCGCTCAGGATGTGGGTACTGCTGCCGAAATAAGTACCTGGAATCAAGAGTCTGGGATCCAGATTCCAGAAACTGCTTAATCCACCGAGGATTAATAATGGATAGGAAAACAAAGATAAGGGAATATAAAGAAACACCTCATCCCATGGGGATCTTTCAGATAATTAACAAGGTAAACGAAAAGATGTTAATCGGATCGAGTGTTAATCTGCCGGCAATTCTTAATCGGCACAAAGCTGAACTGAAGATGGGCAATCACCGCAACGAAGTTTTGCAGAAAGAATGGAAACAATTTGGTCAGGAGAATTTCGAATTCAATGAACTCGAGATACTGAAGCCGGCAGATGATCCAACTTATGACCCCTCTGACGATCTTCGGGTCCTTGAAGACCTTTGGATTGAGAAGCTATCTCCATTCGGTGATAAGGGATACAACAAGCCGCCAAAGACTGACGCTTGAAAACAGGACTCAGGGAAGGATAAGGGGGCGTCCTTAATACACTAAAGAATTGCTCTGACACCAACCTTCTCACCCTGCCGGATGGATCTTCAGGAAATGCGGTGTATCTTGAGAAAGTTGGTCTTTCCCGACTCCTTCATGGGCAGGCTGGCGGTAATGACCACAACCTCTCCACGCTTCGCATGACGGCTGCTCAGGAGAGCCGCTTCCACCTCTTTGACCATGATGTCGGTGCTGTCGAGTAGTTTCATGAACAACGGTATAACCCCCCAGAAGAACATCATACGGTTAATGACCGCAGGATCGGGGGTAAAAGCAAGGACAGGACGGCCCGGTCGGAACTTGGCCAGGAGACCGGCCGTATATCCGGAACGGGTGAAGGCGACGATGCACCTGGCATTGATATCGGCCGCGGCACTCACGGCGGCATCGGCCACAGCCAGGCTTGTAGCATCCGCCGTCCTCCCCTGGACAGGTTCGGGATCCGGGAGAACGGTTTTATAGAGGTTTCCCTGACTCTCGGCCTCCCTGACGATGCGGTCCATAGTACGGACCGTCCTGACCGGGTTTTTGCCCACGGATGTTTCCCCTGAGAGCATGACCGCGTCAGACCCATCCAGAACAGCGTTGGCTACGTCCGCCGCCTCGGCACGGGTGGGAACCGGGCTGGTCGTCATGGATTCCAGCATCTGGGTCGCGGTGATGACCAGCTTCTGTTTTCTGTGGGCCCTCAGGATAAGGTCTTTCTGGATGATGGGTACCGCCGCAGCCGGCATCTCCACCCCCAGATCGCCCCGCGCCACCATTATGCCGTCGGCAACGTCAAGGATTTCCTCAATACAGTCTACCGCGGACGGCCTTTCTATTTTCGCGATGACGGGGGCCTCGCTGCCATTTTGTTTAAGGCTCTTTTTCAGGGCTGAAACGTCACCGGCCTTTGCAACGAAGGAAAGAGCAAAACCGTCCACTTTCTGCTCGATCCCGAACTTGAGGTCGCGCCGGTCCTTGGCTGTTAAAGAATTGGCCCTCAGCACCGAATCGGGCAGGTTCACCCCCTTTCGCGAGGTGAGAAGACCTCCCTCTTCGACCCTGGCCTCCAAGGCGTTGCCCTTTCGTCCCTTGACCAGGAGCCTGATGAGCCCGTCGTTGATGAGGACACGGTGACTTTCCTTCACATCCCGAAGGAGGCCGTTGTAGGGAATGTAGACGGTGTCTTTAGTTGTGGTCCTGTTACCCTGCCGGAGCCACACCCGGGAACCCTTTTTAAGAAAAACACCAGGATCCCTGACATCGCTGATACGGACCTTGATCCCCTGCAGGTCCAGGAGGATGCCCACCGGGCGGCCCAAATTTTTACTTGTGGTCCTGAGCCGCTCTATATAACCTCGATGGTCCTCGTGGGTGCCGTGGGACATATTGAGCCGTGCCACGTCCATACCGGCCCGAAGGAGCTTTTCGAGCATCCCGCCTGAACCTGTGGCCGGGCCGATGGTGCATATGATCCTGGCTCTTCTCATCTGTTTTTGATCCCCAACTCCTGGCTGCCTTTTCTACATTTTCTATTCTCTGGATTTAGCTATAAAATAACATTTTCCGAAATTTACAACCTTGACACCAACCCCTTCAGGGGCCGCCGGTCAAGGGTTCCACCTTCTATCTCCAGGGTCTCTATTGGTGCTCCCGGGTTTTGACGAAGTCGATATCGGGGTTATTCTCGACGGCGTATCCCATCATCCATTCATTGGTCTCGAGGAAAGTCAGGCCTCCACCGGAGTCCATGGCCAGGTGGGTCTGGTTCTTCCTCTCGAACTCTGCCAGGACCTTCTTGTCATCGCACACCACCCAGCGGGCAGCTCCACAATTCACCGGTTCGTAGGCCGCGTCAACCCCGTACTCGTCTTTCAGGCGCTGGACGGTCACCTCGAACTGGAGCCTGCCGACCGCGCCGAGGATCACGTCCCCGTTGAGGAGGGGGCGGAAAACCTGCACAGTGCCCTCCTCGGAGAGCTGGAGCAAACCCTTCTGGAGCTGTTTTGCTTTAAGGGGGTTTTTCAGCCTCACGCGCTGGAAGTACTCGGGGGCGAAGCTGGGTACTCCTGTGAACTTGAGGGGCTCTTTCTCCGAAAAGGTGTCCCCGATCTTGATGGTGCCGCGGTTGTAAATCCCGATGATATCTCCCGGATACGCTTCTTCCACATTGGTCCGATCCTGGGCCATGAAGATGGTGGCGTTTTCCAGGTTGATGTCCTTTCCAAGCCGGTGGTGGCGGACCTTCATGCCCCGGGTGAACTTCCCGGAACAGATTCTCAAAAAGGCCATCCGATCCCGATGGGCTTTGTCCATATTCGCCTGGATCTTGAAGACAAATCCGGAGAAAAATTCCTCCTCCGGCAAGACAACCCTGGAAACCGAGGGCCGCGGGCCGGGCGCCGGGGCAATCTCCACGAAGGTGTCGAGCATCTCCCGTACACCGAAATTGTTAATAGCACTCCCGAAAAACACAGGGGTCTGATTCCCCCTCAGATATTGGTCCAGCTCAAAGGGGTTGGCGGCCCCGTCCAGGAGTTCCAGATCTTCTCTGAGGATTGCCGCCTGATAGCCCAGCAGTTCGTCGAGGCGGGGATCGTCCAACTGGTTGATGATGATCGAATCGCCGGGCAGGGTGTCTAGTCCCGGGGTGAACAGGGTCAGGTCCTTCCGGTATCGGTTGTAGGTTCCCTTGAACGATTTGCCCATGCCGACAGGCCACGAAAGGGGAGCGCACTCGACCTGCAGCGTTTCCTCTATTTCGTTGAGTATTTCAAGGGGATCCTTCCCGTCCCGGTCCAGCTTGTTGATAAAGGTCACTATCGGTGTGTTGCGCTGCCGACAGACCTCCATGAGCTTCCGGGTCTGGGTCTCGACGCCCTTGGCGTTGTCGATGACCATGACAGCGCTGTCGACAGCGGTGAGCACCCGGTAGGTGTCCTCGGAAAAGTCCTGGTGTCCCGGTGTGTCCAGGAGATTGATCTCAAAATCCCGGTAATTGAACTTCATCACCGAACTGGTGATGGAGATACCCCTCTCCTGTTCGATGGAAATCCAGTCGCTGGTAGCGTGACGAGAGGCCTTGCGCGCCTTGATTTCCCCCGCCATCTGGATCGCCCCCCCGAACAGAAGGAGTTTTTCAGTCAGTGTCGTTTTGCCCGCGTCCGGGTGGCTGATGATGCCAAAGGTCCGGCGCTTTTCGATCTCTTTTTTCAGTTTACTGTTCACCTAGCGTCCTTTGCGTAGTTTGAAAAACAGGAAATCGGGATTCCTATACTGTATTGCCGGGGATGTCAACGGAGGGGCAGAAAAACCCATCGGAGGTGCCATCATTGGCCGTGGGCAGCAGGAAATAGAAAGGGATCACCCGAGGTCAAGAGGTGGCAGTATAAAGTAGAAGGTAGAAAGTAGAAAGTAGAAAGAAAGCCCAGAAGATTGAGTCCAGACTCTAGAATCTCGACTCTAGATCCTAAGGCACGGTTTTTTTCTTGTCACCTTCCCCATGTTATTTGTTACTGTCTTTTTCCCTTATCCCTTATCTCTTGTCTCTTTTCGTTTATTCCCTTTCCCCTTTCTCCTTTCTTCTTTTTTCTTTAACCTTTTTTTACTTCGATCTGACGCTCACGTTGTCGATGCCCATGTTCATATAACCTTCAGTACTACTTTCGGCAAAACGGATCACATATGTCTCACCCGCAACCAGGTCCGGGGAAAGGTCAAAAGAGTAGGATATGTACGGCAGGACCGGGATAGAACCATCCACGTTGAGGTAAAGGTCCCGGATGACGCCGCCACCGACATCAAAGGTTCCCGCCACGGCCGAAAGAACGTCCACACGGACATGCTGGTTATCAACATCAATTCCGGAGTAGCCGATGAACCCTTCATCGAGGGGGCCTTTTCCGCTTAGATCCAGCACAAACATGTCGAAAGTGAGGGTGATTTTATCGTCCTGGGCCGGAACCGTGAAATATTGAAAAATGACCCCGGCGAAATTCTCATCCTGATCCGCAAGGGCAAACCAGGTTCCCTCACTTGGACCGGCTATGCCAGCACCACTTAAGGGTGCGACGGTTGCGTCAATCACCGATATCGACCCTGCCGCTCCGGGCAATAACGCAACCGTCCAACCCGTCAGATCGCCCGTCTCAAAGCCCCCGTTTGTTATCAGTTCCGTCCAACCGCCTCCCCCGCACCCTCCGTACACAAAGGGAAGGAGCAGCAAACACCCCATCAAGACAACAATAATGATCCTCTTCATAATATCCTCCTAATCGGTCAGGGAAAGGATACCTGGGACCCCTGGGGTAAGTGTAGCCGATATCATGGGGGACTGTGTTTTTTTATAAGGAAAACCTGGTCCTGGTAAAAAAGTTTCTAGACTCCAGACTCCAGACTCAAAACTGGTGTCAGAGCACTTTGGCACGAGCCATATCGGATACGCCACAATTCACCCTTCGACAAGCTCCTTTCGACAAGCTCAAGGCAGGCAGAGCAGGCGGCCTGCCCCCCGGAAGTTCCCGTGCTGACGTCAAGGATAGGGAGACCCTATGATTAAAAGGTAATTGCCACAATTCAACCGACGACCCCCGAGACTGGAAAGGAGCTTAACATGGAACCCATCAGGATCATGCCCTGCCTGGATATGGAGAAAGGACGAGTGGTCAAAGGGGTGAACTTCGTCAACCTCCGCGATGCGGGGGATCCCGTGGAGAACGCGGCCTTCTACCAGGCGGAGGGGGCCGATGAGTTGGCTATGCTGGACATCGCTGCGACCCTCGAGAACCGTAAGACCCGCCTGGAGTGGGTGAAGGAGGTGTCTGATGTCATCAGCATACCTCTCACGGTAGGGGGCGGAATTGGAAGCATTGAGGACATTGAGACAACCCTCGAAGCCGGCGCGGACTGTGTTTCCATGAACAGCGCGGCGGTGGCTGACCCGGACCTTGTGTAGCCGGCTTCAGAGACTTTCGGCATGGACAGGATCACGGTTGCCATCGATGGACGCCGGAATGCCGACATGCCGTGCGGCTTCGAGATTGTCGTGGCAGGCGGTACGAAGGGAACGGGAAAGGACTGCGGGGTCTGGGCGACACAGTGCGAGCAGCTGGGAGCTGGAACCCTCCTTCCCACAAGCATGGACGGGGACGGTACTCTAACTGGATACGACCTTCAGTTCACGAGGATGATCGCCGATGCTTCGGATCTGCCCATCATCGCCTCGGGAGGGGCTGGAGAACTGGAACACTTTTACGAAGGGGTTATTAAGGGAGGGGCCCGGGTGCTTCTCGCGGTTCGTCTTTCATTTCAGGACCTTCACTATCCGACAGGTCAAGGAGTATCTGGCGGAAAAGGGGTTGCCTGTGGCGGGGTTTAAGAACCGGAAGGCGTTGGCCAGACTGGACACGATCCCACGGTTTGTCCAGCTGAACATAAAAAAAGCCCCGCCGGCGTTATCACCAGCGGGGCTTTTTGTGGTCTTTAGCGTAAAGGCTTA
>CBFDCL010000072.1:0-11577 GCA_965603295.1 uncultured bacterium
GGAAGATTTTCAGAGGCATAATATTATTAGTGATTAGTGATTAGTGATTAGTGATTAGTGATTAGTGAACAGTCTCAGATCTCAAAAAACAATTTTACATTCCAAATTTCAAGATCCAGAATGGTGAAAAAATTCAAAATCCAAGATCTAAGGTTAGACCTTAAACCTCAAACTTCAAACCTCAAACTTCAAGATGATCTCAAATCACCAATCACCAATCACCAATCACCCATTACCCATTACCCATTACCGATTTATACCATAATTATCGACGCATACAGAAGCCGGTATTTTCCGGTTATCAGTATTTTTCCCGTTTCTTTTCCAAGACTTCGGTTGACGGAAATCATGTCAGGTGGTAGTTTCCCTTCATGGTGCGGATCGGGAAAGGACGCCTTTCCAATGCCTGAAAGAATTGTTCTTCTCAGAGTCGGGGAGCATCTGCTCTGTCTGCCCTTTGTTCATGTTGACGAGATCCTTGGCGTGGACCGGGCTGTTCCCCGAACGAGCCTCCCGGAGGGCGTCTCCACGGAAGAAGACCCCCATGCCCTGTGGGTTTCCTCCCGGGGAAGGTGGATTCCAGTCAGGGAACTTCTTCCCGGGCACGGAAAAGAGGAAGGGTCCCAGATCCTGGTGATGGGCTGTGACGGTTCGAACTGGGCTGTTCTGGTCAATCAGGTCCTCGGAATCGAGAGCACGGGTCCTCTCACCCCTTTCCCGGATGCGGCCAGACCTTATACGGATATACCCTTTTCCGGGGTTCGTTTTCTGAAAGAGCAGCCGGTATTGGAACTTGACCTTTCGAGGTTGATTTTATTAGATATGATATAAGGAGCGAACAGGGTGGGTGAAAGAAGGTACATTACCTTTAGCGCCGGCGAACACAGGTTCGCGGTCCCCATTGAAAAAGTCGGGGAGGTTGTCAGTTCGGCAAACGTACTTCCCGTGCCCGGTGGGAGGAGACCCCTGGAGGGGATTATCTCTTACCGTGACCGCGCTGTGCTGCCCGTGTTTTCACTTCTCGAAATCCTGGGTGAAAAAGAGGCCGAAACCAGCGTCTTGATTGTGGTAGCGGGCTCCAAGGAATCACCCATCGGGTTCAGGGTCCGCGGACTGGGCGGAATCATTGCGTCCACAGAATCTGAAAACGGGATCGTTCCCTACGAGGGAAAACTTGGGGGTCCCGAAGGTGCCATTGCCGGTATCCTAAAGAAGACCGGGGGTGACCACATCCTTCTCGAGATCGAGAAGGTGCTCGGTTCCTGAATCTTTAAGAGACGTTCATCCGTCGCTGCACTGCGTGGCTCCCATGGGGTTCCATGATCAGAGTGGCCGGGAGGGATTGAAATGAAAAGGATCCTTGTTGCTGACGACAGCGTTACCATCCAGAAAGTCATTGCCCTCACTTTCGCCGATGAACCGTGTGAGGTGAAATCGGTGGGGACCGGCACCGAGGCCCTGGAGGTTATCAGGACCTGGAAACCTGACATCCTGTTAGCCGATGTGATCATGCCTCAGATGAACGGTTACGAATTGTGCCGGGCGGTAAAGGACCAGCCGGAAACCGCTTCTGTACCGGTTCTTCTTCTTGCGGGGACTTTCGAAGCGTTTGACGGCGATGAGGCAAAATCGGTAGGCGCTGATGATTACATCACTAAACCTTTTGAATCGGTGGAGCTGATAGAAAAGGTCAACCTCCTGACCGACGCGGCGCCCTCCGTGGCACCTGCCCCGGAAGATCAGGAGGAAGTGTTTGTCCCGGAACCGTCCCCGCCGGAGGCCAGTGCCACAGAGAAGGAGCCGGTCCCTGAGCCGTTCCCGCCCACAGGGGAGGAGCCGGTTCCGGAACCCGCCCCGCCTGTGTTCAGTACGCCTTCATCGGAATCTCCGGGCGAGGCAGCAGTAACCGAAAGCCAGGAGCCCGATATTTGGGACATCCTTAGCGATGTGGACGATCTGTCGCCCGAGCCAACGGCCAGCCCTGCCGAGGAAGAGACCCCGGGCCTTGGTCCCCTTGAGGATCAGGTTGTTGTCGATGTCGGGAGCTTTGATGTGGGAATTAGTCGCCCTGAACCGGTGCCCGCCCCTCCGGAACCAAGACCGGAAGCGGAGACGGGACCCCCCGTGTTCTCCCCGGAGCCGTTGGTTCCTCCTTCCGGGCAAATGCCTCCTGAGGATGTGGTTGTGCCGCCCGTGGCGGAATCTCCGGACATCGCGCCTGAAAAAAGCAGGGTAGAGGACAGGGAAAAGGATTTTTTTGGTTTTGAAACCGAAGGGCTCGAAACCGTGGCTGAGGGAGACATCCTCGGAGATGCTGTCGAGGAGATCACTTTCGAGATGGAAGAACCCTCGTCCGATGGTGGAGAAGCCGATCGTGAAGCCTCGTTCATCGTTCCGGAACCCCCGGCCGACGTTTCCCTGAAAACGGGGGAGACAGTTCATCCTGAGAGCATGGGTTTCGAAATCCCGGAGACGGTTGTTCCCGAACCGACTCTAACCGACTCCGAGGAAGCGGCTCCCGAATTTGTAGCGGAGTCCGTTCCGGAGGAACCCACCGCCATTCCGGAGATCTCACTGCTTCCGGAACCTTCCCTGCCAGAAGAGGAATCCCCGCCGGGAATGGTTCCCGAACCCCCTGCTGCAACCCCCCTCGAGCTGATGACAGAACCGCCTCCCCTTGACGTGCCCGGCGATCCGTCGGCACTGGAGGAGGCCCAGATCAGGAAGATCGTCGAGGAAAAGGCGGAGAAGATCGTATGGGAAATTGTCCCGGAACTGGCGGAAATCATGATCCGGGAAGCCCTGGAGAAGATCAAGGGCGGTTCTTGAGACAGTGAGACCATTGACCGGCCGCAACGGGAGGGCTGACGGGCAACCGTAAGCCCTCTTTAAGTTTGGGAAGAGGATGTGAAAAGTGTTTGAGGTTTGATGTTTGAAGTCCGGAACCGTGATTGGCAACTGCACGCTGGAACAACAGTCCAAACCCAAAGCCCAAAGCCCAAAAGGGAAAAACAGTCCAGAGTGCAGAGGAAACTCGCGTTGAACGTTGAACGTTAAACGTTTAACGTCGCTTGATCACCAATCACTCATCACCAATAACCAGTCACTGATTCTAAGAGGAAAACCATGACAAAAGAGATGCCCCGACATTTTGATCCTGAAGCCTCCGAAAAACAATGGTATTCCTATTGGATTGAGAAGGGGCTTTTCCACGCCGATGAGCACTCGGACCGCCCGCCGTACAGTATCGTGATCCCGCCCCCGAACGTGACCGGTTCTCTCCACATGGGGCACGCCCTGAACAATACCCTCCAGGATGTCCTGATCCGGTACAGACGGATGACGGGTTTCGAGGTTCTCTGGATGCCCGGGATGGATCACGCGGGCATAGCGACCCAGAACGTGGTGGAGAAGGACCTGGCAGCACAGGGTACGGACCGGCACACCATGGGTCGTGAGAAGTTCATCGAGAACGTGTGGTCGTGGAAGGAGAAATACGGGGGGGTTATCTTTCAGCAGCTTCAACGCCTGGGAGCGTCCTGTGACTGGGAACGGGAGCGGTTCACCATGGATGCGGGTCTGTCAAAGGCGGTGAGGCATGTTTTTGTCCGGCTTTACGATGAGGGCCTCATCTACCAGGGTGACTATATCATTAACTGGTGTCCTCGCTGCCACACGGCCCTTTCGGACCTGGAAGTTGAGCATCATCCCCGGAAGGGTCACCTCTGGCATATCCGCTATCCCGCCTCTACGGGAAGCGACGAGGTTGTGGTAGCCACCACGAGACCCGAGACCATGCTCGGAGACACTGCGGTAGCCGTCAACCCCGACGACGAGAGGTACAGTTCCCTCCTCGGGAAATCCTTTCATCTCCCTCTAACGAGGCGGGAAATTCCCCTCATTGCTGACGAATTCTGTGACAAGGAGTTCGGAACCGGTGCTGTCAAGGTGACGCCCGCCCATGATCCCAATGACTTCGAGATCGGTGAGAGGCACGATCTACCCAAGATCACGGTGGTTTCCTTGGACGGCACCATGACCCACGAGGCAGGTGAGAGGTATGAGGGTCTTGACCGGTACGAGTGCCGCCGAAAACTGGTAGAGGATCTCGAGGATGGTGGTTATCTTGTAAAAACAGAAGCTTATGAGCACTCGGTGGGCCAATGCTACCGATGCCAGACCGTTATTGAACCCATCATCTCGAGACAATGGTTCGTTCGGACACGTGAACTTGCCGGGCCTGCCATTGAGGCGGTGGAGGAAGGGCGCATCCGGATCATCCCGGAATCCTGGGAGAAAACATATTTTGAGTGGATGAACAATATCAGGGACTGGTGCATCTCCAGGCAGATATGGTGGGGACACCGGATCCCCGTCTGGAACTGCGATGATTGCGGACACGTTATCGTCCAGGTGAACGAACCCTCTGTCTGCCCGGAATGCTCCGGACCGGAGCTGACACAGGAAGACGATGTGCTGGATACATGGTTTTCTTCGGCTCTCTGGCCATTCTCCACTATGGGTTGGCCGGAAAGGACCGAAACCCTTGAGAAATTCTACCCTACCAGCTGTCTGGTAACCGGTTTCGACATCCTTTTTTTCTGGGTTGCCAGAATGGTCATGATGGGGATGAAGTTCATGGGGGACGTTCCCTTCCGGCACGTTTACATCCACGCCCTCGTGCGTGATGTGGAAGGCCAGAAGATGAGCAAGTCGAGGGGGAACGTGATCGACCCGCTGGTAATGATCGACCGTTACGGGGCCGATGCGTTCCGGTTCACCCTCACAGCCTTCGCGGCCATGGGGCGTGATATCCGGCTTGCGGAGGACCGGATCGAGGGGTACAGGAATTTTATCAACAAGATCTGGAACGCCTCCAAACTGGTTCTTTCCCACCTTGAAGGGGTGTCTTTCCACGGGGAGGGGGAGGCTCGTCCGGCCCTTGAGGAGCATAACAGATGGATCCGGAGCCGCATGTCGGACGTGACCACCAGGACGAGGGAAGCCCTTGACGGATACCGTTTCAACGAGGTTGCCCATAACCTCTACCAGTTTTTCTGGCACGAATACTGCGACTGGTACCTGGAGTTTTCGAAGCCCTTTTTCTACGGGGACCACGGCAGCAAAGCGAGGGAAGAAACCGCGGTGACGGCGGGTTCGGTCCTCGAGGCTTTTCTCCGTCTCCTCCATCCCGTTATGCCTTTCCTCACGGAAGAGATCTGGCAGCGCATTCCCGGAACCGATGGCAGCATCATGGTTTCCCCCTATCCGGGATCGCCCCCTGAAGAGCGGGATGCCGATGTCGAAGAATCTATGAGCCTGGTCATGGACTTTATCACCGCCATCCGGAACCTTCGGACCGAGTTGGGGATCCCACCGGCGAGCAAGGTCCGGGCGACGTTGATCTGCAAGGATCCCGATATTGCGGCTTCCCTGGAGAAGGCTTCGGATCAGATCAGCCGCCTCGGGCGGCTGGCTGCCCTCGGTATCACTTCATCTCGGGAAAAAGCGGACCCGGCCGCCTCCACCGCCGTGGTCCGGGGACAGGAGGTCCTGGTTGCCACCGCCGAGGAAGTGGATCGGGAGGCCGAGGAGGAGAGACTCCGAAAGGAATTGGGGAAAGTCCTGGGCGAACTGGAGAAGATTGAGAAGAAGCTGGGGAATCCACAGTTCATCCAGAAAGCTCCCGAGGATGTGGTCCGAAAAAACGAGGAACTGAGGGATCAGCTCTTTTCCCAGAGGGACAAACTGATGGAAAGCCTGGAGAGGTTCGATGCCTGATCTGCCCGACCATGTCCTGAAGCTTATCCACCTGGCCGTCGGGGAGGACCTTGGTGCCGGTGACATTACATCCGAGGCGACTATTAACAAGGGGTCCGAGGGGGAAGCCACCATCGTTGCCCGCCAGCCCCTTGTGTGCTGCGGCCTCGATATCGTCCCCGCGGTCTTCAATGAAGTGGGACCGGGTATATCCATCCGATGGATCGTTTCCGAAGGGGAAGACGTAGCTGAGGGGGCTGTCCTGGCCCATCTGAAGGGCCCGATGAGGGTCCTGATGTCCGGAGAGCGGACGGCCCTTAACTTTCTGCAGCGTATGTGCGGTGTGGCCACTTTGTCACGCGCCTTCGCGGAAAAGGCTTCGGGCCGCACCGTAATCCTGGACAGCCGCAAAACGGTGCCGGGATGGAGATGGCTTGATAAGATGGCCGTACGGGTAGGCGGCTGCCGAAACCACAGAATGGGGCTCTTCGACGGGATTCTTATCAAGGACAACCATATTGCCGCCTCGGGGGGGATCAGAAACGCGGTCCGTCGGGTCCGTGAATACGGAGCCGATGGACTCAAGATTGAAGTTGAGGTGGAAAACCTCCTGGAACTCGAGGAAGCTATCGACAGCGGAGCCGATATCGTCATGCTCGATAATTTCCCACTCCGGCTCATCAGGGAGGCAGTGAAAGCTGCTGACGGCAGGGTACTCCTGGAGGTGTCCGGAGGGATTCACCTTGGGAACCTGGACCCGTTCCTGGAGATCGGCGGGGTGGATTTCCTCTCCGTCGGTGAACTGACCCATTCCGCCCCAGCAGCAGATATCGCCATGGAAGTGAGGGGAGCTGCTGAGGGATGACCGTGTATCGGTTCGATGTCCTTGAGTCTACCAACCTTCATCTTGTCAAGATGGCCCAGGAAGGTGCCCCTGCCTGGACCGTCGTTCTGGCCGATGCCCAATCCGGGGGGATGGGAAGGTCCGGACGGTCCTGGTGGTCCCCTCGCGGGGGACTGTATATGTCGGTTCTCATCAGGCCGCCTGTCCGGACAGGGCACCTGCCGCGGCTGCCGGTCCTGGCATCCCTGGCTGTGCTGGATGCCATCGGGGCACCCCCGCTGCCCATCGGGGTGAAATGGCCCAACGACCTGATGTCAGGAGGAAAGAAGTTGGCTGGCATCCTTGTCAAATCGCGGACGGAGGGGACAATCGTCCCATGGGTCGTAGCCGGTTTCGGGATCAACCTGGCCCGATCGGACGATCCTGTTCCGGAGGAGATCAAAGGGAAGATCGCTTTTCTGGAGGATGTCCCCGTTGACATGACGCGGGACCAGTTGGCCGGGGACATTGTGAGAGCCCTCAAGGGGCTTGTGGGCTGTCTTGAGGATGACAAAGCCTGGGAACAGGCCATATGCCGGTGGACGCAGTCCGCGTCGTGGGATGTGCCCTTCGTTCACAGGGATGGTACCAGGGAGATTCGTGGAATGCCCGTGAGGCTCGCGGAAGATGGCGGGCTGGTCCTCAGAACGGACAGGGGCGAGGTGACGGTTCATTCGGGGGAAATCATTGAATCGGGGAAAAGTCCATCGTCCAACGTCCAACGTTCAACGGAGAAACAGGTTGAAAGTTGAGGGTTTTACGCTGAAAGTCCGATTTATAGGAGACGTCAGGTCTCAGACTCCAAGCACTCGAAATCAGTTGCCTTGGAAAAACCGGTGTCGAACAGCGTTTCTACCGTTTATTTCGCGGGTCTTCCCGTTGGACATTGGACGTTGGACATTGGACGATGATCAGGAGCGTTCCTCATGAAGGACTTTCTTTTGTGTATCGATGTGGGAAACACGCAGACAGTTCTTGGGGTTTTTCAGGGAGGGGACATTACCTCGCGGTGGAGGATCCACTCGGATCGTGACAAAACCGCCGATGAGTACATCCACCTGATCAGGGACCTGCTGCGCAGCGATCGGGTGGACGAAGGAACACTGAAGGGGATCTCCATCAGCTGCGTTGTTCCCCCAGCCAGACAGGCTCTCATCGACATGTCCCGGACGGCTTTCGGGATCGAACCCCTCGTCGTTGGTCCCGGTATCAGGACGGGTATGCCCATCCTTTACGATAACCCGAAGGAAGTCGGTGCCGACAGGATTGCCAATGCGGTTGCTGCCTTCGAACTTTTCCGAAAGGGCCTGATCATCATCGATTTCGGCACCGCTATTACTTTTGATGTTGTCTCGGAATGCGGCGAATACATCGGAGGGGTCATTTTTCCCGGCATCCAGATCAGCCTGGACGCCCTTTTTCTCAAGGCTGCCAAGCTTCCTAGGGTGGAACTGGAAAGGCCGGAATCCGTCATCGGGAGGGATACCATAGGCAGTATCCAGTCGGGTATCGTTCACGGCTATGCGGGGCTGGTCGACAGTCTGGTGAAAAAGATCTCCAATGAAGGGGGAAAGGGCCGGTACGTTGTCGCAACGGGTGGACTGGCTCAGGTCATCGCAGGGGAGTCTAAAACCATCAACAAGGTCCTGCCCGATCTTACCCTGGAAGGGCTGCGGATCCTGTGGGAACGAAATCAGTAACAAGTGGAAGGGTTAAAGGGGAAGGGAAAAATCCAAAATTCAGAAACCTGTATGTATTTTCTGAAAAAATAAGGCTGAATTATTATAAATGTTTTGAAGATCAGAAGATCGTATGAACCTGCCCCGGATCACTCTAACCTTTAACCTTGTCCCTTGTTACTTTTTTCCCTCAATGATAGGCTTTCTGGATTCTGAAACCTACGGAGGAGCCATCGAATGAATCAAATCCAGACCGATCAGATCAGAAACATTGCTCTCCTGGCCCACGGGAGCGCGGGGAAAACTTCACTGGCTGAAGCAGCTCTTTTCAATGCCGGTGCAGTCAACCGCCTTGGGAAGGTTGAGGAGGGAAATACCGTCATGGATTTCCTTCCCGAGGAGATCTCTCGGCAGATCAGCGCGAGTTCCGCTACGGCATCCTTCGAGTGGAAGGGAAGCCAGATCAATATCGTGGATACCCCCGGGTATCAGGACTTTATAGCGGATGCCCTTTTTGCCCTCCGCGTATGTGACGGCGCTGTCGCCGTTGTCAGTGCGGTTTCCGGGGTTCAGGTGAACACGGAGAGGCTCTGGAAAGAGGCCCGGGACCAGGGGCTGGCGGCGGCGGTTTTCATCAACAAAATGGACCGTGAGAGGGCCGATTTAAACAAGGCCATCGGGGAAGTTGAAAGCGTTCTTAAAACCAGACCCGTTCTCCTCGAGATCCCCATTGGTGCCGAGGCCGGTTTCAAGGGTCTGGTCGATCTTATCTCCATGAAGGCCTGTATCTACGAGATGGACGGCAGCGGAAAGTTCAGGGAGGAGGAGATACCGGGAGACCTCTCTGATATGGCAGAAGAATATCGCGAGAAGCTGGTGGAGTTCGCGGCCGAGGGGGATGATGCACTCGTGGAAAAATATCTTGAAACCGGCGAACTGACCCAGGATGAAGTGTTCCGCGGACTTCGGGCGGGTGTGATCGCAGGGGATATCGTGCCTGTTTTCTGCGGATCGGCCACCCTTAATATCGGTGTGAAAAAACTCCTGGATGCCGTCGTTGCCCTCATGCCCTCTCCGAAGGACCGAGGCGCCATTGAGGGGGTCGACGAAGGGAAGAGGGAACCGCTTCCGGAAGAGCCTTTCGCGGCTTTTGTCTACAAGACGATTGCTGATCCCTATGCCGGGAAGCTCACCCTGATGAAAATCCTGTCCGGGACCCTCAAATCCGATACCGGTTTTTACAACGCCACCCGGGAAACCAAGGAGCGGTTCGGGAACCTCTTCCTCCTTCAGGGGAAGAAACAGGTTAACGTTCCCCAAGCGGTTGCGGGGCAGTTGGCGGCGGTTGCCAAACTCAAGGAAACCCGCACGGGAGATACCCTTACCGCCGAAGGGAAACCGTTCCATATGGCATCGGTTCAGCTTCCCGAACCTGCCCTGTCGTACGCCATCTCACCCAAATCCAAGGGGGATGAGGAGAAGGTCAGCCAATCCATCGCCAGACTCATGGATGAGGATCCGTCCATCAGGGTACGAAGGGATGAGGCCACAAGGGAGAATATCCTCTCGGGGATGGGGCAGCAGCATATCGAGGTTACGGTGGAGCGGCTCAAACTGAAATTCGGGGTTGAGGTTGAGATGAAGATCCCCAAGGTGGCCTATAAAGAGACGATCAAGGGAAAGGCCAGCCTTCAGAGCCGGTACAAGAAACAGACAGGCGGACGGGGCCAGTTCGGCGACGTCTGGATCGAACTGGAGCCCATGCCTCGCGGTCAGAATTTCGAATTCGTCGACAAGATCGTCGGGGGAGTTGTCCCGAGACAGTACATTCCTGCGGTGGAAAAAGGCGTCCGGGAAGCGATGGTGGAAGGCGTTCTCGCCGGATACCCCGTAATCGATGTCAGGGTTACCTTGTTCGATGGTTCCTATCACTCGGTGGATTCATCAGAAATGGCCTTCAAGATTGCTGCTTCCATGGGTTTCAAAAAAGGTTTTCTGGAGGCCAACCCGGTTCTCCTGGAACCCATCGTTAACCTTGAGGTGACCGTTCCCGATGACTTCATGGGGTCGGTTATCGGCGACCTCAACTCGCGGCGAGGCAAGGTTCTGGGGATGGATCCCCAGGATGAAATTCAGATCGTCAAAGCTCAGGTCCCGATTGCAGAGATCCTGACCTACGCACCTGACTTGAGATCCATGACGGAAGGAAGGGCCTATTTCACACTCACATTTTCCCACTACGAAGAGGTCCCCGCACACCTGGCGGACAAGGTGATCGAGGAAGCCCGCCAGAAAAAAGAAAAGGAATAGATTATGGACGACGATTTCGATCTCTTTCCTAAAAGGGAAAATCTGGATCCGTTCTCCTTCGGAACGCAGGAGAAAAAGACTGAAAAGGAGAAGGGAATCGACGATCTTTTCGGGCAGGAGGAACCCCCCGGGGGCCTTCCGGACCTTCCCCTTGGAGGCCCCGAGACGGGAGGGCCCGCAGAACCCGACAGGGTTGTTCCCCCCCCGGCTTCTCCCCCTGCCTCTCCCACGGTTGCCCCCCCGGATCCCATCGATCTGTCCCAGAAGGAGTTGCCTCCTCTTGAACCGAAAGGTCCCGATCTGGAGGAAAAGACCTTCGACGAACCAACCCCTGAGGTTGAGCCCGCATCGAAAGCAGTGGAAAGGAAAACCAAGAAATCTCCTTCCCCCTTTGTTGTCGTGGGCGGTGCTCTGGTTATTATCCTGGCTCTTCTCTATGGAGCGTTGACCTTCCTGAAACGCGACAGGCCGCCAGCCCCGCAGGTCATCCCGCCTGCGGTAAGCGTCTTGGTCGGGCCTGAGGTCTCCGAGCCTGCACCGGCACCGGAACCGGCACCGGAACCGGAACCGGCCAGAGATCCGGAAACAACCGTTCCCCAACCGTCGGCCGAGGGCGAGCAGACTGCCCAAGTCCCGGCAGGCGCGACAAAAACTTCCGGGTCGGAACTGGAGGCTGCCCCATCTGCCGGGCAGCAGCCTGCGGAAACTCCACCGGCAGCTCCGCCTTCCTCCGCTCCACCGGCTTCAACGGCCGGGGTTTCCCCCAAGGCCACCGGCGGTTATTCGGTCCAGGTCGGTGCCCTTGTCCTGGAATCCAGCGTTCGGGAACTGGAAAAGCGGGTTGCCTCGCTTGGATACGAGACGTTCCAAAAAATGGGTTCTACCACAGCGAAGATGAACATGTTGACCGTGGGTCCTTTTCCCAGCATGGAAGAGGCCCGAAAG